>NZ_JACAEU010000163.1:0-66742 GCF_013388695.1 Fischerella sp. | reverse complement strand
GGAAGTCATCTCACTTATCTTGCTCTGATGTCAAGTACGTTTTTTACACCGCTGATTATTCTTGTCTTGTTTAATTTGTCAAGCTATTTTTATACTAAATTAGATGAGCTTACCCTGGGATTTTGGCTTTCGTGTTTGAAGATGGAGAACCGCAGTATGATACTAATTTTTTAGATGCTGATGAGATAGCTTACTACCGTAAAAACTATAAAAAGCATGGACGTATTTTAACAATTGGAGTTCAATTTGACCGTGATATTGACTTAGTTCGAGTCACGGAAAATGAAAATATTTATACCTTTTGTGAACTGAATTTGGAAGTAAAAACCGAAGGGGAGAACAGGTTTTTTCGCAGGCTCGACGGCGAGTGGCAGGAAATTGAAAACTCTCCAGTAGTCGAGTATCAACGCTGTGATTCCTTAATTTGTGTGAGTTAAAAATGGCGAAAACTCAACCACCAAAAAAACCCAACGAACTTGATTTAACAGGGTTAAATGGTGATATCAAAAATCCAATTATTTTCCCAGACAGCCATTTTGGCTTGGAGTCTAGTGTGTGGGATGCAGCCCAACGCATTGCCGATATGTTGCCAATTCAAGTTAAGGTTTACGGCGACCTCAACGAGGAAGCCGTTTTAGACCTGACTGAGAAAGCCAAGGGTGCTGAAATTCAACAAAAATATTGGACTGAATATTCATCTGCTGTCAGTCGGTTTCTCAAAGCCTTTTATAAGGTTAAGGAAAAACAAGCTGAGGTTGCCGAGAATACGGCAGAGGCACGGGTCAAACACGCCGAACTCGAAAAAGACCTCGGCACTGCTTTAGCATCCCTTGAATCGCAATATCGCCAAATTGTTGGCAGCTACCGGAGTGCGATCGCCTCAACATCTGGCGACTTAGAAATCAGTCTCAACAAAATTGCTTCCCAGTACACCCAATCACGAGCTAAAAAAGCAGAAGCAGTTCAAAGAGAGCAGAAGAAAAATGAGACTCCCTACGCAAAACAGACGGAATCTTTGGTTGATAAATTTCGTAAGGCTAGGGAGGCTCGTTACAGTGGCCCGTCAGTCGGAATCACCCGTCGAATTAGTGGGGTTTGATTATGTCCACAACTACCAAAGTTGTCAGATGGACGTGTATTTTCTTAATTGCCTTTGCTGTTGGGCAAATAATTAGTTTATTTCCTTGGTCGTTCGCCATAGTTGGCGTAGCAGCAACGGTTGTTTACCTTGCAGCTCATAGACGAGATGATGAAATCATGTTGCAAGTGATTGCAGTAGGCTTAGTGATGGGGACACTCAAATGTTACGTTGGTTAATGATTGTCCCCGAAATCATTCTTGTGATTTTGCTCATCACTACGACAGATAAAAAGTCTATTTTTTTTCTCCCTGCTAATTTCACAGCTATAGCTATTGCAGGCTGTGCGGCATCTCAGCTGTGGTCGATGCAAAAAGATTATGAGGACAAAGAACGAACTCAAGATATTCTGCGAGTTCTCAAAGACACCCAAGCCGAGGAACAACTAGCTTATTTAGAAACAGTAGCCGAAACACGCAGAAATGCTGAGAATGCCGATAAAGACATGGAACGTCAGCTGCGAACACTGGAGGCAACAGCACCATTCTTTACTGGCTTACTTGATCTGACTGGTAAAAATGGAGTTTTGGGTCGCATGGCTTTGGGGATGATCCAAAATGGATCAAGCTTGGGTGATGTTTTGTTGGCGACGGCTGACGCTGAAATGAAACTGGAGCAAGCCAGAATCAATGCCCAGTTGCAGCAAAAGCAGATTGAGATGCAACAACAAGCAGCAAATCAGAACCAGCTTACACAGACAGTAACTGCCCAAGCAACTGCTGTAAAGGATAGTCCCAATCCCCCTAATTCCAATAACATTGCTTTATTGCAAAAAGCCGCAGCTATCGTTGGTTTAAAAAGTGAATGTCTGCGGGTAGATAAGGCCCCCAGTTACGAGCGTTTGGTATTTAGTGTCGGAACTCAGGATTACAAGTTAACCCGCAAGTGGAAGCAGGCTGCAAAACTCGCATTGGGCGAGAAAAATGATTTACCCATGTATGTTTGCGGTAGCGAACAAATAGCGGTAGAGTTGGCACTTCCTCCAAATCAACGCACCTTTTACGACTTTCCCCAACGGAACTGGGTACAGGGCGATCGCACCATTGTTCTAGGTAAATCCCTGGATGGGGAAGTAATTATAGACCTGGCAAGTGAAGACACGCCACAATTGCTAGTTGTCGGAACTACTGGTAGTGGTAAGAGTAATTTCCTTCGTGCCGCAGCCTACTGCTTGCTCATGCAGGGAGCAAAAGTAGATATTTGTGGTGGTAAAGTTTCTGATTATGAAGATTTTCCGGCTCGCTTCCCCAGCATTAGTATTAATGACATGGGTAAGACCTTTGAGTATGTGGGCGAGTACTTTGCTGAATGCGATCGCCGCAACTCAATGGGTAAGGAAGAATTAGCCAAGCAACCAGCCTGGGCGTTACTGATTGATGAATACAAAGGGACGGTTCCCTTTGACGAAAAACTCCGCAAAATTTACGACCAACAATTATGCGAAGTCGCCCGTCGTGGTCGTGGATTAAAAATTCACCTTATTATTGGGCTGCAACGCGGGTCAAAGCGTAGCAAGGATGACCCGCAAGCACTACCTCCTGACTTGCGTGACAACTTACCGTGCCGTATAGCCTTTCGTTGCGTGGATGCAACCAGCGGTCGCATGGTGTTGCACAGAAGGGGTGAGGTGGTCACGTCACTGCAAGGACGGGGTGACGGCGTAGTGCAGTCAGGACTCCTAGATACTAGGTTTCAAGCTTATCGATTTGAGAGGATTCCTTAAAAATATGGCAAACACTTCATCATCAGGTGATAGCGACAAAGAAGATAAAGCTGAAAGCAAAGGCAACCCCGGCGAAGAATTTACACCCCTTGGTGGAGGGGCATACATGAGTAAAGATTCTGGGGATGTAGTGGAGTCGAAGGACATCGTACCAGAAAATGAAGGTAATCAAAGCAACGGTTCTAGTAGTAAATAATTACTAATATGGACTTTGAAATCATCACTTCTGGAGAGGAACTAGAAAAAGCTTTTGGCGAAAACAAGCCTAACGTCAAGCCTCCCCATGTTGTAATTTTCTACTGGTACGATGGCAGTTTCCGCAATGTCATTCGTGATTTTGCTCCTAATCACAACCTGAAGCGCAACACGAAATTAGAGAGTCAGTTCCGACAACAAGAAAACTATTGCGGACTCACCAGGCAAGAAATATTTGCTGCTTTCACAGAAAGGTTTGAATTGTTACAAGGCTGGTACATGGCAGATTTAAAAAACCGGGAGTACTTCTTTTTCAAGGAAAGCAAGCTGCTTGACCAGAAATTAAAGGAGTTGAGCGAGCTTTCTTAATGCGATCGCATTGAAAAACCGCACCTATAAAACTAGGTGCTCTTTACTTCATACATATCTTTGTTTAAATGAAACCAAAATTTCAAGTAGGCGATCGCGTCCTACATAAACGCAGTGGCAAAATTTACACAGTACTGGATCGCAAGTACAACAAAGCTGTTGCAACCCACGCGATCAAGGTATACACAAACGGTACAACCTCAGTCAGCCCCACAACTATTGCTGAACACTGGACTTACAAATTGGATGATGGGCGCAGTTGGCGATATGCTGAATCACTCTTGGAGTTGGTATAAAATTAGACGTAATTATTCACAACTTCCAACTCACTCAACCGAAACGTAGCAATCAAATTCTCTTCTTCACTGTACGGTGATATTGTCTCTCGTCTCCTGGGAAAATATCGTCGCATTTTTTCGATTGCGTTGCTGAATTTCGTGAAACCTTCCGGGGTGCGATCGCTTAACTTTATCGCCACAATCCACTCATAGCGGTGTTCTTGTTGATTGTTGAGTAACAACGAGCTGCTGGAAACGTTTTTAAACCGATAAATACTCACCTCCACGCCACCACTCACGCCACCTTTAGGAGTACTGGGAGGTTCAACCCAGATAGCGGGTTGGTTGTTGGCAAATGTGCCGAGTTCTTCTGCTAGTAGGTCAGCGATCGTACTTCGGAGTTCGGGTGCGGTGTGAATGTGTTGAGGCATAGAATAATTCGTAATTTGTAATTCGTAATTCGTAATTAAAAGCCATAATTACGAATTACGAATTATCATCGACTGCGAAGCTTTCAGCCTACCGCTACGAACCGGACAAGATTGCAAAAAGCGCTGATTGAGATAATTGGCGGTAGCCGTGAATGCAAAATCTAAGTTTTTCGTAGTCTGATAGTTAGCAGTGAAAACAGCAGGTAAATTGCTTCCAGACAATGCTCTATCTGTCCATCTATTACCCTGCCTCTCGTGGACATGATAAGCGTAAGGTGCTGTCCATTTGTAGGTAGCAGTATTAATGGTTAATTGTGGTGGTGTCCAGCTTCTCCAAATAGGCATTTTACGTATTGCTCCAAATCTTGCGATCGCACTCTCCAGCGACCGCCTTGTTTAATTGCTTTTAAGGTTCCCGATTTTACCGCTTCTCTTAACCCTGAGCGTGAAAAGCCCGACATCATCGCCGCTTCTTCTATGGTCAGTGTTAACTTTGATGCCAGGTACTGCAAATTATGATACCGTTCAAATACTTGCAAAAATTGTATTATTTGTTCAGGGGGGACAAACTGAGACAACATGGTTTGTCCCTCTGTCTCTGATACGGCTATTGCCCTATGCACCGGGGTTTGTTTCTCTTCCTTAAGCGCTTCTACCTGAGATTGGTCGTATACCCCTTTCCCGTCAACATAGACTACTTTCAGCTTTCCAGCTTTGACGTAACGGCGAACTGTTTTATGGGAAACACTTAAATATTCAGCAACTTGGTTAATATCCATACATATAGGACAGAGTGAGACATAGTATATTGTCCCATATTGTCTAACAAGGCCAGGTTTCAGCTTTATTAGCTATTCTCTTAACTTGCCTTGCGGGAAGTCCTATTGAGCATCTGTTTACCAGAATTATCAGTAAAATTACAAACTATTTCAACCCCACTCAAACGTCCCTTCTATCTCAGTCCCCATACGCCTAGCTAACGCCTTAGCCACCCTTGCGCGACTACTATTAAATCGCGGCTTGAGTGTAAATTTCCCGATGCGCTGATTCCCAGTTAATGGATCTGTGTAAATTGCTTGCGCTTGGGATTGTTTGCAGGTAATTTCACTCGGTAAAATCCGAGGTTTCACGGAATACCCACGTAGCATAACCGTGTTAGGGTTGCTTCCAGGTTCAGGCTTTACCGCGTTATTGCCTTCAAGCCATGCCTCTACTTCGTAGGGGATTGTGACCTGTACTGGGTTTCCAGTTTCGGGGTCGTTGGCAAACTGCCCTTCTACGGTCAGGGTAAAGGTTATTTTTATGTTGGGGACAAATGGTTTGCAACACGACATTTTTAGACAACGAATCGCTACTACTTGAGTATTGCAAAACTAAAAATGTCCGTCTCCGCAACATTTTGGTTGAGCAAAATATGGGTTTAGTTCGCATGGTGGCCCATAAAATGACCAACTGCTGCACATTATCGCTTGAAAAAGAAGAATTAGTGCAGATTGGCACTGTAGGACTCATCAAAGCAGTTGAGCGATTTGACCCTACCAAAAAACGTAAATTCTCTAGTTTGGCTGTCCCGTTTATTCAAGGTGCAATACTCCAGTGGTTACGCGATAAGGGCCGTTTGGTAAAAGTGCCGCGCCATCTGCAAGAAACTCACCAAAAAATCAAACGGTATGCTGAAAATGAAGGCATACCCTACAATATTGCAGCCGAAAGACTTGGGATTACGTCCGTATTAGCTCAAGAAGCCTCGACTGCGTGTACACAGCATTTACTTGAATTGCCCCAAACACTCACACTCACTACTGATGAAACAGATGATGATTTTGAATGGGAACCACTACTAAATCAACTCCCACCACAACACGCCGCTATCATCCGTAGTATATATATAGAAGCAATTTCACTCAAAGAAGTAGCGCGATCGCACTCTTTGAAATTGAGTGAAGTAAAAAAGCTTGAAACCGAAGCCATACAGCTATTACGTTCAATCACTCAAGGGCGCGTGAAATGTCCCAGTTGTGGTAAGTACGAAACCATCAAAAATGGTAAACGTACAGGTAAACAATCTTACCTGTGTAAATCCTGCGGTCATCAGTTTGTAGAAAATCCTGCACCTGTGGGTAGGCGTGGGTATGACAAGGAAACTAAGCTAACGGTTTTATCACACATTGCACAGGGTAAGAGTTTACATTGGTGCGAAACATACTACAAAGTTGACCACAGCACAATCTACCTATGGGCGAAAAGCTGTGGTATTAAGGGTATGAAAGTCTCGAAAAAGCTAATGATGACCCCTGTACAGCAACAATGGCAATTAATTGGTAAGTTCAATGGGTTGGCTGAGTGGCTGACTAAAAATTGTCCGCAGTCACCGCAGTTAGATAGTGCGTTGCAATTACTAAGTGAAGCAATGCAACGTTCTCAGGAAGCTGTAGTCGCAGAGGTGAAAAAATGAGTGAAGTCCTTTGGCTTCCTACCCGCACCGTCCTTGAAAAATTCCACCCCGAAAACCCCCGCGAACACACAGAAGAACACGATTTACCCTGGATACGCGATTCTCTACTTGATTTTGGCTGGCTAACTTACCCAACCATCCAGCAAAACCTAGACGGTAGCCTGGGATACCTCATCTCAGGTCATGGTAGAACAATAGGGGCTGATTGGCTAAGTCAGCAGGATGATGATTTTTTTGCTAGTGAGTGGAACCGTTGGATAAAAGCCACTGGTAGAGACAAGATAGCCGCCAAGCACCAAGGACGCTTTTGTGCTGACTACTGGTTAAAAACCCCGGTCATCCCCACTACCCTGGATGACCTCAGCCAAAAATCTGCACTGTTGCGGCTTAACAACACTTCTCACGATGGGCGTGATAACCCTGGTAAAATCGCCGCAATTTTGGCACAAATGCCTAAACGTCAAATTAAGTCTGCGGGTTGGGATACTTCCACCGCTAACACTTTTATGCAGGCTTTTTTGCAAAGGAAGGAGGAGGAATCAACAGAGGAAGAGTTTGATTATCAAGAGAAAGAGTATTTTGAACGTGCTGATGCTACCGATTACTCTGGTAACACAATTGATGTTGAAGCGCGAGAATCGACCAGCGATTACGACAGCTACACGCCACCTAGCAACACAGAAGTAGTTACTGTTGATACAACAGAAGTAGCTGAAAACGTATTAGCTGAGGTTGAATCGTCCAACTACAACCCCAATGCTGAAGAACAGACGCGGTTTTTGGTGTATTTAAATAAAGATGTGATAGATGAATTTAAAGAGTTGGTAGCTGTAGCTGCCGATAAACTCAATATTCCTAAAGAGGGATTGGCGATCGCGTGGCGATCGCAAACTATATTAGAAGCAGTACGCTTGATTGCTAATCAACAAGATGCTTGATATAGAAGAATTCTTGAGCGCATACAACAGCAAAAAAGTTAAAAAATATCGGCGTAATCTATCACCGGAATTTATCGAAGCTGCAAGACAACGGATTTTAGCTACCAAGCCTTGGGAGAAATCAACCGGGCCGCGCACTGTTCAAGGTAAAGCAAAAAGTAGTCAAAACAACTTTAAACATGGTCGTCGCAGTCGCGCAATGATAGAAGTTAACCGAATTATCTCGGAAGTTAAGCGAGGTCAATAAAGTTACATTGAAATTAAGTAAAAAAATGACCTATTGGTCATAACGTAATGATGGCCAATGAAGAATCATTATACGGCAAAAGATTAACGGGAAAGTGGCGCGATGCTTTCACGGATGCCCAGAACTACGACTATGAAACCATTATTCGTGAGAGTTTTTATGTTGCTCACGGTCGGGTAATTAGTCAAATTGAAGGTGCGGGTAAGTTTGGTAAGGAAGCTAAAACTCTACTCCAGGCGTGTGAGGTGTTGGTGGAACAAGGGGAACTCACGCAAGAATTTGTAGAGGAACTGAAACTGCGTTTATTGGGACTTGATTTAGAGGGGATGCTACGTGCTTTTCAGGGTACGCTTGTACTAGCTGACGGGGCAATGCGACTTAGCAAGATGGGTGATATTCGTCGTCAGCTTGATATATGTAAGGCTTTTATTGTGGCGGTGTTGAAAAATTCGAGCGATCGCATTGCGCGTGAACTCGCCTTATCATGTATCCAGCAGCTAAAATTGGATGCTGATTTACCCTTAGAACAGTTGCAAGCATTAATTGATGAAGCGCACTCGTCCGACATCGAAGAAAGTGATGAAACCGAAGAAACGGACAACCAAGAAGCCGAAGATGTGTTAGAGGGGGACTTGTGGGAAAATTCGTAATTGATAAATTATGAGAATAATTGACGCACTACCCCCAACTCGCTATGCAGCCGCAGCCGCCCACGCCCGTACTGACCAATTCAAAAACCTAAAAGCCAAGACCATCAAACGTGTACAACAGTGGTACGCTGATCCACGAGTAAATCAAAATGTAGCGCCGGGGCTGTGGTTTGGGTATGGTAAAGATTCGATGGCTGGTGCGGTTATTCTCAAGCTTGCTTCTCTTGATTTTTGCCATTTAACTATTAATAATGGTGGCGATTTACCGCAACATTGGTTAGTTAAACCAGAGTGGGAGACTTACTTTGGTAAAGATTTTTACTACGAAGAATATACAACTGACCGCACCTTCCCCCAAATAATCCGCGCTTATCTTAATTGGGGTAATATTTACGGAATGCGTACCAAGGAAGGAAAAGCACTCAATTTTTGGGATTGGGGCGGGATGGCAGAAAGTATTACATACGAAGCAATCTATCAGTTTCACCACCTCTACGGTGAAGGCGAAGAAAATGTAATGTATATGTGGTCAAACCGTCAGGGCGAGGGCCAAGAGAGGGCTTTTGAAATAGCACGAGAGGGTATGTTTCAATTCCACGACCAAAACAAAAAAGACGCACTCCCCTACATCCGTGCGCTGCCTTTAGGTGATTGGAAAGATATCGATGTTTGGGCTTTATTGGTAAGCGAAAATAGTCCAATTTCCCCCATATACTCAATGCACCAAATACCGCAAAAACAAGGCAACAAAGCCTTTCCTAGAACATTGTGGTATTGCACGCCAGAAATACTATGTTCACAGTATTACAAATGGCTTGCTTTTTATGCACCAGTTCAACTCAAAGAACTGTGTGAATTGTTTCCAGAAATTCAAGCACGGTTCACTCTCAGAAGGAAGAAGGAAGAAGGAAGAGGGAAGAAGGAAGAAGGAAGAGGGAAGAAGGGTTAAAAACGACGTGGTGGCTTGTGCATCCACCCATCCCCTTCATGGAACGGCGAACCATCAACAAATTCCCATCGCCGATACCAAGTTGCTAATTCATTCTGATTAAGCCCATCGCCAAAAGCTTCGCAACGCAGGCAGATTGTATTGTAGGGGTAAGTATTGAGAACCTCTCTAAGGAGCGATCGCCCATTGCCCTATCCTCTGGCTTTTAAATTGATGCGTATTTGCTCAATAGCCTGCTCGAAAGCCCTGATTTTATGAGGGTCTTTGCAATGCCCCCAAAAGACCGCTTGACAGCCTTTTACCTTTTCAATAGGAGTTTTAAATAAGATAGCCCTAGTCATTCTATAAGCATATCCTCCTTGGCTATCTGGAATGCAGTCTGCGATATAAGCAGCCCCTATTATGGCTGATCTTTTTATGTCTGCTGGATTAATCTTATATTCTTTAAAGCAATAGTCAGAATCCTTGGATTGCGAAGCATGAATTAAGACCCAGCCTCTTCTCTTGGTAGGTGAATTCCTGTATTCAAATGGCTTTAGCCCCAAGCAAATAGCATAGGCATGGGGCGCATGGATTGAAATGGCTTTAATTTTGTCTAATATTTGCTTTGTCATAATCTTCATTTAATTGCTTTTATGCATATATTATTCAATCAGCTAAATAAATAGGCAAAGATTTAATGAAGATATTAATATTAGAATTGCCAAAAATATTAACTAATTATATGAGAATTCCACAATACAATTTCATTGACAGGCACTTGCATTGGCGGCATTTACAAAGTAATTGCTAACGCGCTTAAGTAGTCTAAATTATTTTATCTAGCTTCCGTAAAAAATCAAATTCCTACATCAGTAAGAGCTTTGAACTTTGTGTAAGGAAATTGTGAATTACTGCAACAAAAAACCTGTCACATAATCTATGACAGGTAATGAAAAATTGTGCGATCGCTAATTCGCAGAATGAATTTCGTCCGTTGCTTTCTCTAAATAACCTACAACCTCATCAAGCTGTGGCTGCTCAGAAGCCCAATTAGCAAGAGCGTGTAACAAATCTTCAAACGTGTAGCTTTCAGAAAGCAGAACTGGCATAAACTCATTAAAAAACTGTGTTAACCCAGCACGGCGAGAATCCTGTAAACCGTGACGAATCCCTTTGCGTGATTCTAAGTCCATTACTCCTCCGATGAACTACCTACGCACTCCGCTTAAGCTACGTGCGAGGTTTCTGACGCTTCAACTGCTGAACTTTCCTAAAACCTCCACAAGGCTGTGGGTTTTTAGAAAGAGGTTCAGCATCGGCGTTTGAGAGGCTAGTTCCTAACCCCTTGGCATAATTAATTATGAATTACGACTTACGACTTACGACTTACGAATTACAGCCCGTGTCCTGTCTACCCAATAGCCCCCGTACATAAAAATTTCACTGAGTCGTCCCTCTCCCAAATTGTGTAGTGCCTTCCCAGTCCGTGGGTCTAAAAGTATGGCGGCATGGTGAGTGCGATCGCCCACAATACACATGAGTATCACGTCGTTTGCTTGGAGTGGTTCATCTGTTTCGAGCTTCCGAAAACCACAGTCTGCAAAGTTAGCCCCAAACATATCCCAGTTGGGTGAAACTGTTTCTTCGATATCACCTCTGGGAAAGTCGGGCAACTCGATATCCAACATCCCTTTGTAGTAGCTACGGAATAGCGTGTAACAATCGCTACGATTGTACTCAAATCGCCATCCCAAGTAGTATTCCAAATCTTTGGGTGTATGGGGATTGGGAATTAGGGGATATGGGTAAATATCGTTAGGGTCGTAGTAGTCCCACTGGCCAAAGCCACTGTGATACAAGAGGTAGGGTAATTTTGCAGCTTTACTATTAGCTATGTCTATAGGACTAAGTAAAGCTGGTTGCGAATCTTGCCAATGGCTGTGGTAAATAGCCACTACTCGGTTAGTAGCGTTTATTTGGTCAAAATAGTCTGTTGAGATCGCAAATTCTTCTTGTGGATTTTCTGCAATATTCGCACAAGGAAAAACCTCGCCATTCTCACAAATCAATCCACATATTTCCATCTCGCTTAGGTACTGAGAATGGTTGATAATTTTTTGTTTAATTTGGGTTGTGATGAGCATGTAAACTAAAACACAGTATATATACTGAATTTTAGTTTTTAAAATTATTACTTTTTCTAAAGCACAAAAATTTTTAAGCTTGTTACATAATTTGCTACATTTTAGTTTTATTTTTTCAAAACATTTACCAGTAAGGCTTTTTGAAGCAAGGCAGAGGTCTGCAAAACCTCCATTCCCCGGTTCAAATCCGGGTGCCGCCTTTGAGAAATCTTGTTGGCTCTCTTAAATATCTAAACATTAGTAGCCATTCAGTAGCCAATTATCGAGATACATTTGCACCGAATGTTGTCTACATCGAGCTGATGGCTATGGCGGGGCGATGGCTGCCTGGTGCCCGTGGTGTTTTATTTCTGCCCCACCTATCAGGAGAGCGCAGTCCCCACCAACAGGGATTGCTTAGATTAATGTTGATTGCCATAGCGATTGCTTAAGTTGGATTGTAAGCGATCGCCAACCATCAAAGGGTAATTCTAAAAAGCCTGAAACAACCAAATTTCGTTAATACACATGATGGTCTATTTGTACAGTGCGTAAGTCCTAATCTGCTCCAGCTAGCTTTAGCCATCCCCAAATATTAGTAGCAACGCACCCTACGGCAGAGATGCGATCGCACTGATGGCAAGTGAAGGCGAGATGGAAACTTTTACACCTTCTCCTTAGCTGGTGTAGCGATGCCGCGCTTGATCAGATCTGCCTCTAGTTCTCTGATAAATCTCAAGTCTTCCTCCAATAGGGGTTGGCTGTCGCTTCCAGATGAGTTCTCACTCACGGAAGAGTTCTTCTCTAGGAAAGCAAATGCCTGCCGGAACTGACGCGGAGTTGCTTCAATTGGCGAGTCAAAGTGACAGGAAATAATCCGCTGAAAATCCCAAGTCGCAACCTTAACAGCCCAGTTGAGTACTTGTGTTGGTGCTTGAGGAAAAATGAGAGTTTGTAAACCTGCTTTAGGCTTTGATGTATATCACTTATTTTTGATATGTTTTATTTTATCAGGTAAAAGTAACTTATCTTTTTATCAATTATACTTTCGCAAGTATTCTTAATAATCAAAGGTGATATGCGATCGCAAACTACTAGGCATATATACGTTTTAATCTGAAAATGTAAAAGATAATTGAAATTTGTTGTCAAAGCAATTCGTTAAGTTAGAAACTAAAAATATAGATACAAGCAATCATTGATTCACCATGAATACTGTTTCTAGCTTCGGATTCAAGCGTCCGATATGGCAATCAATTGTCATGCTGACTTTGGGCTTCTGGCTCAGTGCAAGTCTGTTTTTAGACTGGGTAATTATGCCTAGCCTATATGTTTCTGGCATGATGACACAAGCCAGTTTTGCAACAGCAGGCTATGTCATTTTCTGGAATTTCAATCGCATAGAATTATTGGCTGCTGGCTTGGTATTAACTGGCGTTTTAGCTTTAAATAAAACCCAATCAAATTGGCGTGTAAGTAGCCTTGTTTTAGCCGTGCTACTGCTAGCTATATCGCTAGTTGATACATATTTTTTAACCCCGCAAATGTCTGCCATTGGACTGCAACTAAACCTATTTCAGGCAGCAGCGGATATTCCAGCAAACATGAATGTATTACACGGTGGTTACTGGCTTCTAGAAGCAGTCAAACTGGTGGCAGGAGGTACGCTACTAACTTGGTACTGGCGGCAGTAAAATTCTTAAAAGACGCGCTTTGGGCGCGTCTTTTGATTATTAATCTTCTGGTGTCTGATTTTGAAACCACAGCAGACGTACAGCCAACACAGCAAATCCCACCGCAGCGATCGCTTTTAACAACCGCGTAGGCAATAATTCTGCCACCGCTCCCCCAGCTAATGCACCTAACAAGCTAGTTAACAGCAATGCACCAGCCGTACCAAAGAACACAGCACGGGGAGACTGGCAACGGCCTGAAAGTGCGATCGCAGCTAACTGGCTTTTATCGCCTAATTCAGATAAAAAAACGGTGATAAAGCTCAATCCTAAAAGATGCCAATTCATAAATTAGTCCTTTGTCATCGGTCATTTGTCACTTGTCCTTTGTCATTTGTCACTTGTCTTTTGTTATTTACTAATGACTAATGACTAATGACTACATCGCAAAACAACATCAGAGAAATCAGCAGTAGCATCACTCCTGCGGCTTTCTCTACAATCTTTGGAGAAAGGCGGCTAGCTATCCAACGACCTAAAAGCACACCTAACAAGCTGGTGGTTATTAGTGCAGCGGCAGATCCTATAAACACCACCCACGGTGAATGTGATTCCGCACTCATCAATAGAGTAGATAACTGTGTCTTATCACCGATTTCTGCAAGAAAAATGGTTAAGAAGGTAGTGAAGAAAACCGCTACATTTGACTGCTTCTGAGGACAATCGCCAACCACCGACGATAATGGCTCAAATTTGGCTATACTTGTGTTGCAGTCAGTAGTGCTTGTTACTTCCAGCTGGCATTCAGATTTAGATATACTAGCGGTGCTCACAGGTGCAGAATCTAGTTTCACAGGCAGTAGTTTTATCTAGAGGTTTTTCATATTTCTCTCATTTTCTCAGATTGTCGTTACAAATTGCAAGTCTAGTATTTAAGAATCGGTCAGTGGGGGAGTGGGGGAGTGGGAGAGTGGGAAATTGGGGGAATGGGCATTGGGCATAGTTAACAACCACTAACTACTAACCACTAACCACCAACCAACAACCAACCAACAACAACCAACCAACAACCACCAACAACTAGCCACTAGCCCTTGGCTAAATATCCAACGGCTTTATTAAAGCGCAACATTTCTAGACTGCGATCGCCATAAACGCCTTCTATTTGCTCTTGGCAGCACTCAATGGCAAAGTCGTTTAACTCTTCGGGAGTAATACCATACATATTTTCAAACACTTCTGGTTCTACCCGGCAGAAACGCGGACGATTAGGATAAATACGGCATTCACGCGTATTTATGTCAAAATTGATACACCATCCTTCTTCACCAACCATGCTCAGGTAAAGTTCCAGTTCTTCGGGTGACAAATAATCATGCAAATCTGGACGGTATGCTGGGTCAAGATGACAGCAAGCTCCACATTGCTTTACACATTGCCAAGTTGCCATTTTTCAAACTTTTTTTGGTTAGTGGTTAGTAGTTAGTGGTTAGTGGTTTACTACTCCCCCATCACCACATCTCCCCATCACCCCATCTCCCACTCGCCATTTTAGTTTTTTATGTTGTTTCTTATCATTTTGTTAAGTAAATTAAATTTAGCAGGCGATCGCCGGATATGATCAATTCCGAGTTTGACAATTAGAGTAACAGATTGTTTTAAGTTTACAGGGAGGGAAAATGTTTGAAGCTTTAACAAGCATCAATTGGGAAGTTATTTTCCAGCTATTGTTTGTAGCGCTGATCATGTTAGCTGGCCCAGCGGTAATTTTTGTACTAGCTTTTCGTGGCGGCGATCTCTAAATATTAAATCCAGTATTTAATCTTTTTTGCTCTGGCCCGCAGAAGCGGGCTTTGTTTTGATTTGTTGGTTGTTGGTTGTTGGTCGGTGGTTATCTGTTACAAACAACAAGCAACACACAACTAACAACAATTACTTTCTTGATTCTAAGGCTTTTAGGGCTGCTTGAATGATGGAGTCATACTGGGGTTGAAAAATATCAACTTCTTTTGCATCTTCACGGTTAATACCAAGTAAACCAATGCCCTGTCCTTGCTGAACGGCTAAAACTTTGCCTTCAGGATTCTTAATTCTTAATTCAGGTGAAGAACCATTGTGATAGATGCCACAGGTATAAAGACGTTGGTTGTACTCAAACGAGGCTTTTAGCGGAGTAGCGCAAGAGACAAAAAGCTGATGTGACTGATTTGGGAGCCTGACGCCAACTAATTCTAACTCGATGGTGGTGTTGCCATTAAAATAATTTTCTCGCAGTTTGTAGGCAATATCTATTCGCGTTGGTAGAGGAAAGTAATCACGCCACCGCCAAGCGATCGCTTTAATTTTAAATTGCCGATCGTTGATTGTTTCAGCACAAGTCAGTTTAATATGACCTTTGCCAACTATTTGTTGTTCAATGACTTGGACATTAGAAGTCCAAAAAACCGGATCGGGGTTATCGATCCCGCAGGGTTCTAAGGCGTTAAGTTGTTGATAGAGTTCTTGGTTAATTTGATTGAGGTTTGCTTGAGCGTCAATTTTTAGCAGCGGCTTCAGGTGTTGAATTTCAAGACATTGGTTGGCGAATTCCACCAGCCGCGATCGCAAGGCTGCTAAATTTTCGGCAGGTAGAGAAAATCCACCGGCGGCTTTGTGTCCACCGAATTTACCCAGCAAGTCTTGGCAATATTCCAAAGCAGCAAATACGTGAAACTCTGGTATTCCTCGCGCTGAACCACGAATTAAGTTGTCATCTTCGTAAGTGGCAATAAATACAGGAACACCGTAGCGTTCTACTAAGCGGGAGGCGACGATACCAATAACACCGTGATGCCAGTTAGGTTGAACAACGACCAAAACGCGATCTTGGTATAGAGACGTTGCATGCAACGTCTCTACAATTGCGATCGCCTCTTGTTCAATTTCTTCGCACATTTGCTGGCGATGCTGGTTAATTCCTTCACACTGCATCGCTCGTTCTAGCGCAATCCCCATATCATCTGTAGTTAGTAGCTCAATCACTATTTGGGGATCGCCAATCCTACCAATAGCATTAATTCGCGGCCCAAGACGAAAACCAATATCTTCAGGCTTTAACGATTTTGGTTGTTGGTTGTTGGTTGTTGGTTGTTGGTTGTTGATTAATCTTTCCCCGATCCCCGATCCCCGATCTCCTCTCGCCTGCACTCCAGACACCTGAATCAAGGCCTGCACTCCTGGTAATTTAGACTTGGGTAATTGCTGCAAACCACGTTTTACCCAACGGCGGTTTACTCCAGTCAGGGGGGCTAAGTCGGCAATTGTTCCCAATGTAAATAGTTCCAACATTGGCTTGATAATGCCACTATTAGCTTGCTCTAGCTGTTGTGCAAGAGAAATTGCCAAAATGTAGGCAACACCCACACCCGCAACACCGCGATAAAGTGACGATTCTGGTAGTAATTTCGGGTTAAGGATGGCATTCGCTGGAGGTAATTGTTGGGGTATGTCGTGGTGATCGGTGACAATTACCTTTACACCAAGTTCTTTAGCTCTAGCAATGGGTTCAAATGCAGAGATACCATTATCAACAGTCAGAATTAGTTTTACACCTTCACTGTGGAATTCTTCCACAATGCGTTTATTGATGCCGTAGCCTTCATGCATCCGACTGGGAATAGCGTAATTTACCTC
Organism: Fischerella sp.; assembly: GCF_013388695.1. NCBI lineage: Bacteria > Bacillati > Cyanobacteriota > Cyanophyceae > Nostocales > Hapalosiphonaceae > Fischerella > Fischerella sp. Next base: position 49,919 of record NZ_JACAEU010000163.1, on the reverse strand, counting down.
CGCGCCCAACCAACGTAAACTACGCAACAGTAAAGCAGTGCTGGTCATTCCATCTGCATCGTAGTCGCCGCAGATGGCAATTTTTTCTTTACAGGTAATGCAAGATTGCAATAACTCCAAACTAATTGGCAGATCTGGAAACTCCTCCAAAGGTGAAGGCAAGTTCAAAGATTCGGATTCTAAGAAAGCTTGTGCTTGTTCGGGGGTTTCAATACCGCGATTAATCAGCAGTTGGTTGATCAGAGGTAATAAATTAGTCGCTTTTGTTAAATGTTGTGCTAATTCTGTTTTTTGTGGGTAAATCTGCCAGCGCTGATTAGGTAAGCGCCGACGGGTTTTGACTGCTGTAATTGGGGATTTGTCTAGCACAGTTGGAGTTAGGAGTGGGCATATGACTTATTGCTCATATACCTTATCAAACCCAAATTTTAGTACAGAAGCAACTAATTGCCTCTGTACCAACTCCTAAGTTTCACAACACGTCAACTCGACCATCATCAAGAATGTAAATTGCGCGATCGCCTGGAGGATACCAAGTCGGACGTAATTCTACTTGCAGGGTTGCAAAGTTTGGTTTAGAGACAGTTGCTTTCAGCGGCAACCCTGCTTCATTCCAAAATAAGAGAGATACATTTGGCTCTGTACCGTCTCCTTGGTTTAATTGTAGTTCTTGTCCAGGTCGGAGGGTAATTGGATTGGTAGTGGATGGTTTCTGTAAATTAACTAAATTTGGTGTTTTATTTAAGACTTTCAATTGAATGCGTTGACCTGGGGAAAATTGAATTGGGCGAGGGCCGCATTTTGAAGCACAAGTGCCAGCAATAACAGAGCTATAATCTTTATATACTGAGATAAGCAGGGCTGTTGCGATTAAGATTGCAGAGACAAACTTAGACATGGAATCAGTACTTAAACAGGTTTACTAAAAGTATGTAGAATCGAATACCTTAGACTAACACCATATTTTGCGGTTTGTGTAGCTAATGTGTATATAAAATTACCTGATTTTTTTAATGCCATTGTGTTTTTCAATGCTACTGGTGAGATCGTTTATAATTCCTTTTAATTTCTTTTAATCCAAACTACTATTTAAAATTTGTGTAGCAGTGGCGATCGCTGCCGTTACGCTCTCAACAACATGAACATTTTCTGGCGACAGTTTTTTGAAGAAAAATTTGCTTTCTTCATCCTCAGTTAACAAAATTACTTGCTTATTTGTCTTCAAAGCTAGCGCTACTTCTGAAGCAGTTCCTGCACCCATTCCACAGGCAATTACCAAGTCAGAAGAAAGAACATTAATATTATTTCGAGCATTGCCCATATCAGTGAAAATGGCAATATCTACTGCCTCAGAAACATTCTTTTGATTCTCACTAGGTAGGATGCCAATCGTTAAACCATTGACAGATTTTGCGCCTTTATTTGCTGCATCCATCACACCGACATTTCTACCGCCAGTGAGCAATACCCATCCTTTTTGAGCAATAAATTTTCCTAATTCGTAAGCATTTTGTACATCAGTTACTGTTGCTTTTTCTCCTGGCCCCATCACCCCAATAATGATTTTTTTCATTTTTAGTTATTTGTTGTTTGTTGTTGGTTGTTTGTTGGTAGTTATTTTGTAAAGTTACCAATCAACTACCAACTACCAACTACTAACATTTTCTTACCATTCTTCAGCCCAATAGACGATTTCCGAAGCTGAGCTATCAATTGCTACTCCATAACTATCGCCATGATTCCACTTAAATTCGGTATTTCCTCTATCATTTGCACCTAATACAAATATTTCATAGGAACTAGGAAAGGAATCTTCTTGAGAGCCACTGGTATAGAAAAAAGTTGTAGGAACACCATTGGGTAAGTTAGCGTGTTCGTTTGTGTTACCACCTCTATACAGATGTTTAGCAACTGTTCTGTATTGAGTAAGTAGTCTTTTGATCTGTTGTTCTGGAAGTTTAAACTTGATCTGAAAAAAATTACTTCCTTGCAAAAAACCACGAGAAAAAGCAAGGTTTACATTAGAAGCATCAGCAGGAATGCGATCGGGAAAATGTTTGACTTGGTTTTGATTCAACCACAGTTGATAGCGGATTTCTCGGTAGCGTGAGGTATCTTTTATTATCTTTGCTTGATGATTGCGAACGCTCAAACCTTGTTTGACAACGAAACCTACCCCAACAATACCGATGCTGCTAAGCGACATCAAAACAATAACAGCAATTTGTAAAAGTTGTATAGACCCATAGTGTCTTGTTGGCAAACTTCGCTTCATTTAGTTGGGTTTTGAATTATGGTTATATACCCAACTTTTATCTAAATTCGTAGAAATTCGGAAGCGATTCTAAGTGTATTTACTCAAAATTTACAAAAAGTTTATTAAATCACAGTATAAACTCGGTTACTGATAAAAGTAAGGGGAAGGTGAAAGAAGCTTTTTATCCCCTTGTCCCCTTGTTCTATGAACCAAAGTTTGTTTGTCAAAGTACTAAAAACTGCCAATAATCATTCCAGCTAGGACTATAAAACCAATCCAAACATTTTGCCGGAACATCTCACCATAAACAGAATTAGGCAAGTCTTGTTGATTTAAACGAATAAACTGCCAAATCCAGCCACCAGTAGCAATTGCAAGACTAACCCAGAAGGCGATGTGGAGGTGAATAACCACTCCCAACCAAGCGAGAAAAAAGACGGTTCCAGCAAAGAAAATTCCGATCGCAACAGGTGCGTAATTACCAAAAAATAAGGCACTGGAATTAACACCGATGCGGCTATCATCCTCGCGATCGCTCATGGCATACACAGTATCAAATCCCAGTGTCCAGAGTACAGTTGCACCCCAAAGTAGCCAAGCCGGTTGGGAGAGATTTTGTGTGACTGCACTCCAGCTAATCAACACGGCAAAACCCCAAGCGATGGAAAGCACCAGCTGCGGTACGGGAAACACTCGTTTTGCCCCTGGATACAGTAAAATCACGGGGACTGCTGCTACACACAGCCAAAATGAGATTGGGTTAAGATATAAAGCGAGAACCGCAGCACATCCCAAAGCCACCATCGCGACAACGATACCGACTTTTACGGAAAGCGCACGGGAAGCGAGGGGGCGATCGCGTGTTCTTTCTACTTCTGGATCTATATCTCTATCCCATAAATCATTGACAACACAGCCAGCAGCGCTTGTGGCAAGCGTTCCCAAAATAATCACGCTAACCAATGGTAAAGGTGGCTTTCCAGCGGCTGCCAGAAACACAGCCCAAAGGGCAGGAATCATTAAAATTAGTCGTCCCTCTGGTTTATGCCACCGCAAAAGGCGGACGATCGCAAGCCACGTAGGTTCCTGGTTGTGTTCTGGCGTACTCAACATAGGGGATAGGGGATAGGGGATAAGGGATAGGGGAGACAGGGGGACAAGAAAGAATTTATCTCTAAATTTATTTCCCGATCTTTAATTCACACATCTTCACATCTATAGAATAAGTTTATTTGATATTTGTAAAAGTAGATCTTAAAGTGGCAACTTTGATTGAAGATCATAGTCACTTTAGTGTGAAACGCCAGGGTCAACAGAAAGACTCAATTAGAGTCAAATAAACAGTCAACATATTGTTAACAACAGTCACTACTTCACTGCCATCGGCAAGCCAGCTTTTTCCATCATTTACAGAGAGAAAACTAAATGGTCAATTTGGTTTCTGCTAGCTGGGGGGATACACCAACTCCAACAGACAAGCAACAGCGAATTATCGCTGCAATTGATTTGGGAACCAATTCTCTGCACATGGTTATTGTGCGGATTGAAGCAACACTGCCAGCATTTAGCATTATTGGTAGAGAAAAAGAGACCGTCAGACTGGGCGATCGCGATCTAGACACAGGCTGCTTAAAAACAGAAGTGATAGAAAGAGCGATCGCTTGCTTGCGACGCTTTCAAGAAGTTGCCAAAACTCTCAACGCTGAAACAATCGTTGCTGTCGCAACTAGTGCTGTGCGAGAAGCACCCAACGGTAAAGAGTTTATCCACCAGGTAGAAGTCGAGTTGGGTTTGAGCATTGACCTAATTTCCGGTCAAGAAGAAGCACGGCGAATCTATCTGGGTGTGCTGTCGGGGATGGAATTTAACAACCAGCCCCACGTCATTATTGATATTGGTGGCGGTTCCACAGAATTAATTTTGGGGGACAGTTACCAAGAACGAACTCTCACCAGTACTAAAATTGGTGCAGTTCGACTCACAAATGAATTAATCTCTACCGACCCAATTAGCAACGCTGAGTTTCAGTACCTGCAAGCTTATGCACGCGGGATGTTAGAACGTTCCGTAGAAGAGGTGCAGGCAAACTTACACTTTGGTGAATACCCCCGGTTGGTAGGAACTTCCGGTACGATCGAAACTTTGGTAACAATCAATGCCCGCGAGAAACTGAATTTTGTTCCTTCCACGCTCAATGGCTACCAGTTCAGCTTGAAAGACTTGCGCGAGTGGGTTAATCGCTTGCGAAAAATGACTCACTCCGAACGCGCAGCAATTCCTGGTATGCCAGATAAACGCTCAGAAGTGATCCTGGCTGGGGCAGTCATCTTACAGGAAGCGATGAGCCTGTTGGGAGTAGAGTTGTTAACAGTGTGTGAGCGATCGCTCCGGGAAGGAGTGATAGTAGACTGGATGCTCACCCACGGGTTAATTGAAGATCGCTTGCGCTACCAAAGTTCCGTACGCCAGCGCAGTGTCCTCAAAACCGCGAAGAAATACCATGTCAACTTAGAACACAGCGATCGCGTGGCAGTATTTGCTTTGAGTATATTTGACCAAATTCAAGGTATACTTCATAACTGGGGAGCCGAAGAAAGGCAACTGCTGTGGGCTGCGGCAATCTTACACAATTGCGGTCACTATGTCAGCCACGACTCTCATCACAAGCATTCGTACTATCTGATTCGCAATGGAGAGTTACTCGGCTACACCGAAACCGAGATGGAAATCATTGCCAATATAGCGCGATATCATCGCAAATCCCCGCCGAGGAAAAAGCACGAAAATTTCCGCAATCTTCTGCACAAAGAACACCGCCAAGCTGTCACTCAACTGAGTGCCATTTTAAGATTGGCAGTTGCTCTAGATAGGCGGCAAATTGGAGCGATAACGCAATTGCAATGTGAATTGATTCCAGATACGCGAGAATTCAAAATGCAAATTTTTCCATCTCGTCCTGATGATGACTGTGCCTTAGAACTCTGGAGTTTGGATTACAAAAAAGGAGTCTTTGAGGCAGAATTCAATGTGAAATTAGTGGCGACTTTAGAAAATTCTGCGATCGCAGTTGGTTAGTTATTAAGTAAATTAACTCACATTTTGCAACTGTTGCAACACTCAGGAGGCGCAACCTCCAAATCCTCGTTACCAGGTTCAACCTGGTAACGAGAATTATAGGCTTTGGCTCTGCCAGGAAATGAGAGAATTTGCTTACTCTGGGAGTTTAATTCCCCGAATAGAATAATCCAACAACTCCATCGGATGCATAATCGAAATTTCCTTCCCTTGCAAATTCAAATGCTTGCTAATCTGCAACGTACAACCTGGATTTGGTGAAGCAATTAAATCAGCACCAGTATTCAACAAATTTCGCACTTTTTGCTTACCCAATTCCTCTGCAACTTCTGGTTGCAGCAGATTGTAAACCCCAGCACTACCACAACATATAGCTGCATCTAAAGGTTCTTTCAACTTCACCCCTGGAATTTGCTGCAACAATTGACGCGGTTGCACGCTAATCTTTTGTCCGTGTAACAAATGACAAGCATCTTGATAAACCAAACTCAATGTTTTATCAGTCAACGGTGATAGTTTTGCTGTTAAACCAACCGTTGCCAAAAACTCTTGTGCATCCCTTACTTTCGCGGCAAATTTCTTTGCTTTTTCTCGATATTTTGGATCATCTTCTAAAATGTGACCGTATTCTTTTAAAGTATGACCGCAACCAGCAGCATTGATAATCACAAAATCTACGCCTGTATTGGCAAAACTATCAATCATCTGCCTAGCCAAAGCTTTAGCTTGTTCAGTTTGTCCTTGGTGTTCCGGAAGCGCCGCACAACAACCTTGAGATTTAGGAATCACCACCTCACAGCCATTTGCCGTTAAAACTCTCACCGTTGCTTCATTCACAGGTGAGAAAAACAGCCGTTGTACACAACCCAAAATCACCCCAACTCGATAGCGTTTTTTACCCTTTGCCGGAATCACATCTGGCAAATTATCCTGAAAAGATTTCAACGTAATTTCTGGCAGAATAGATTCCATTGCTGCCAATCGAGGCGATATATTCTTCAATAACCCAGTAGCACGAAAAAACTTAGAAAAACCTAACTTCTGATACACCAACAACGGCACTAGTAAAATTCGTAAAGCATCAGGGTTAGGAAACAAAGAAAATATCAGTTGCCTAATCAATCTATCCGACAAACTACGCGGATAATTACGTTCAACTTGGTGACGAGTTGCAGAAATTAACTTGTCATATTGCACCCCAGAAGGGCAAGTCGTCACACACGCCAGACAACCCAAACAAGAATCAAAATGTTGGACACTAGCTGTATTCAGTGCAATTTCACCCTCATTAATCGCATCCATTAAATAGATGCGTCCTCTCGGAGAATCCATCTCCTTACCAATCACCCGATAGCTGGGACAAGTCGCAAGACAAAACCCACAATGCACACAAGTATCTATCAATTTCGGGTCAGGCGGATGATTAGCATCAAACCCTTTCAAATTCTTCAAACTAGCCGTATTATTAACAGAATCTTCCGAAACTTGCATAATATTTCTTACTCTCCCCTCTCTTGGCGTCCTCTGCGTCTTGATGGTTCGTTTCCTAAATTCCCCCCACAAACCGACCAGGACTTAAAATATTCTTCGCATCAAACTGCGCCTTTATCCGCCGCATTATCCCCAAAGCATTGCCAGTGTAACCCCACACATCCAACTTTTGCTTAACCGCCACTGGTGCTGTCAAAATCGTCAGAAATCCCCTATGATTTTCACAGAGCGATCGCATCCCCAACACCCGCTCAACCTCCGCTTCACTTTCAAACCGCAACACCCCCAAACCGCTAGCAATGTGAATCAAACCCTTTTGCGCCTGCATCAAAATCTCAACAGCCGCAGTAGGTAACACTCCTATTTTGCAAGTAATTGCCGACTCACTGCTACTAACATGCATTGATTCTCGCAATCTTTGCCATAAATCAGCTTCATCCGCCCCTGCGTATATTGTCCCTTGCAAACCCAACTGCTGCCCCACTTCCACAAGCCGATTTGACTGTTCCTTGACACTCTCAGCTATACTCTGGAAGCGAGCAATTAATCCCATTCCTTTACCCAACCCCAACTCAGACACCAGCTGCATTGAGAGTAAATCAGCTTGAGTTGGTGTTAGTGCCGAACCACGCAGAGTAGCAGCAGCTTGAGAAACATCCTCTGCTGTACCAGTAAGTACGACTGTTCCAGATATTTCCGGTAATGGGTAAACGCGGAAAGTAACTTGACTAATCACACCTAATGTGCAATAGGAGCCTGTAAACAACTTCATCAAGTCGTATCCAGCTACATTTTTGACCACTCGCCCTCCAGCTTTGGCGATTTTGCCATCAGCACGCACAAAAGTAATGCCTAGTAATTGGTCGCGCACACTACCATAGCGCTGTCTCAGAGAACCTGTATCGGCGGTAGCAATAATACCACCAACAGTTGCTGATTCTGGTGCTACTGGATCGAGGGCAAGAAATTGGTTAGCCTTTGCCAAAATAGCTTGGAGGTCAGAAAACTTCATCCCCGCTTCGACTGTAACCGTCAAATCACCCACGGCGTGGTCTATGAGTTTGTTGAGGTGTTTTGTGCTGATTACAACATCAACCCCCTTGACTAACCCCCCCCAACTGAGTTTACTGCCACTACCACAAGCAAAGACGCGCCATTGGTTGTGGTTAGCTTGGGCGATCGCTTCTGCTAGTTGTTCAGTAGTGCGGGGATAGACAATGCAACTGGGAAGGCTTCCAGGTATTATTGCCTGTGATATGAGTTGTTGCTGATTGGCTGTTAAATTTTCCCAAGAACAGACAGCATTTTCGCCAACAATAGATGCAAAACTAGCAGCACAAAGGCGTAGCGGGATTTGTTCGCTAGACATTAGCTTTCATCGTTAAACGGTTTTTCTCTATGAAAATACGATACCGCAAATAAAATGGTTAGTAGTTAGCAGATGGTAGATAGTTGCTGCAAACAACATCTACTAACCACTAACCACTACCCCTGTCAAGGTGTGAGTCTTGGAAATGTATTTTTCTTGGTGTCTTAGTGTCTTGGTGTTTCAATGATTCTTTTTTCACCACCAAGACACTAAGACACAAAGAGGAAAATTGTCTTCTCTACTAAGATAATGGTTCGTTTTTTACCCACCTTGACAGGGCTACCACTAACCACTAACCACTAACTATTACACATTAACCATCTCTCTACTTTTATCTGGTGCGTAGTAATCTAATTTTTCCTTACCTGTAATCAATCTTGCGCCACGTTTGCGGGTGAAATAATTCCAACCCCACTGAACCATAACTATCAATTTGTTGTCAAATTCAATTAAGAAGTAGATGTGAACTAATAGCCAAAACAGCCACGCTAGAAAACCTGTCAACTTCATGAAACCCAAATCTACAACGGCAGAGTTTTGCCCAATTACTGCTAAGCTACCTCTGTCAACATAATAAAACCGTGGCAATGATGTTTTACCTTGAAGCCGTTGTTTAATGAGTGAAGCGACGTATTCTCCTTCTTGCATTGCTACGGGTGCGACACCAGGTAGAGGTTTACCATCTTGATGGGCAAAATGCGCTAAGTCACCTATAACAAAAATATTAGGATGTCCCTTGATACTTAAATCGGGTTCAACGATAACTCGTCCGGCGCGATCGCACTCTACACCTGTTCTTTCTGCTAGCACTTTCCCCAGTGGCGAAGCTTTCACGCCTGCTGCCCATAATACCGTCTTGGCATGAATCTGCGTGACTTCATCGCCTTGTTTGAGGGTGACAACATCACTTTCAATATTCGTTACCAGTGTTTTTGTCTGTACCGTCACACCCAATTGCTGTAAGGATGCTTCTGCTTGTGCTGATAACTCTGATGCAAACGGTGGCAAAATGCGATCCAAGCCTTCGAGAAGTAAAACTTGTGCTTCTGTGGTGTCAATGTTGCGAAAGTCTTCTTTCATGGTGTGGTAGGCTAATTCTGCGATCGCACCAGCTAATTCCACACCAGTAGGGCCACCACCGACAATTACAAATGTTAACCAAGCACGGCGCAGTTGCGGATCGGTTTCCTTTTCTGCGGCTTCAAACGCCATAAAAATGCGGTGACGCATTTCAATGGCATCTTCTACAGTTTTTAAACCAGGGGCGAATGATTCCCATTCGTCCTTACCAAAATAGGAATGCTTCGCACCAGTAGCAACTATTAACGTATCGTAGGGTATCGCTTCACCACCCATCAAGACTTTTTGTGCTTGGGGATCGATATCATTCACTTCTCCCAGCAACACCTTTGTATTCTTACTCTTATTTAGTACCGAACGTAATGGCGAAGAAATATCAGCAGGTGATATTGCGCCTGTTGCTACTTGATACAGAAGGGGTTGAAATAGGTGAAAATTGCGTTTATCTATGAGAGTAACATTCACATTAGCGAGATTAAGTGATTTTGCGGCATAAAGTCCACCAAAGCCGCCACCGATAATGACTACCTGATGCGGTGGTTGATTCTCAGTTGTGTTCGCCATAAAATTGATTTCCTTGTGTTGAGAGTGCTGTCACCATTCTTAACAAATTTTTACCAATTTGGTCAGATGGTTCTGTTTGCTATTCACATATTAAATTTTGTAAAAGTAATCGATAACACAAATAAAATGTAGTTAAAACTACTTTTTCCCCAACTGCTGCGAAGTAATCAATGATATTGCTGAGGCATTGATTATTCAAGGTATTCCTTACTTGTCAGCAGACGATCGCAAAGTCAGAAAGATTGACTCTTTGCCAACAAATCTGGGAGAAGCGATCGCCCACCTCAAACAAGACGATGTACTTTTAAATGCTTTAAATTCACAATTGTCAGCAGCTTACTTAGCTGTGCGTCAAGCTGAGTGGGAAGCCATGAAAGATTGGGATTTACAGGCAGAAGTGAAAGCTTTGTTAGAGCAATATTAGTGAAGTCATTAGTCATTGGTTATGCAGCTACAAATATTGGTAACATTCTGCGCTATCCAGTGGGAAATCGGATAGAAATAGCACAGGTGAAGCATGAAATCGACACGCTAAACCTTAAAATTTACAACACTACCTTGAAAAAATTTAAATATGTTTGTATCTAAAAAATTTAGCAGAAGTCAAATTTTTGCTCTGTCGTTAATAAGTGTATTGTTTGTAACAGCTTGTTCTCCTCAAAAACCTGAATCTTCTAACACCACAGCATCTACTCAACAAGCATCAAGTAGTAATAATGACACATTACGATTACTTTACTGGCAAGCTCCAACAATCCTTAATCCTCATCTCACCCAAGGCACCAAAGACTATCACGCCAGTCGAATCACCTATGAACCTCTTGCCAGTCATGACAAGGACGGTAAATTAATTCCCTTTCTCGCCGCAGAGATCCCTACACTTGAAAACGGTGGACTAACGAAGGACGGCAAATCAGTTACCTGGAAACTCAAGCAAGGAGTTAAGTGGTCTGATGGAAAAGCTTTTACAGCGGCGGATGTGGTATTTACTTATAAATTCCTCTCCAATCCGGCTGTTGGTGCTACGACCACCGCTTACTACGAAACCATCAAAAGCATCGAAGCTATTGACGACCATACCGTTAAAATCACTTTCAAAGATGTCAATCCCGCTTGGTCTTTGCCGTTTGTTGGTCAAAATGGGTTAATTCTACCGCAGCACATCTTTGAGAAATACAATGGTTCCAACGCTAGGGAAGCTCCTGGAAATTTGCGGCCTGTCGGTACTGGGCCCTATCGAGTGGTAGAATTCAAACCTGGTGACATAGTTATCTTTGAGCCAAATTCCTTTTTCCGGGAACCCACTGAGTCTTTGTTTAAGCGAGTAGAACTCAAAGGCGGTGGTGATGTAACTTCTGCTGCTAGAGCCGCGCTACAGACTGGAGACGTTGATTTTGCTTGGAATCTCCAGGTAGAAGCACCCATACTCAAGCAATTGGAAAGAGTCGGCAAGGGTAAACTAGTCAGCAGCTTTGGAGGTTTGGCAGAGCGGATTTTTCTCAATCAAACTGATCCAAACAAGCAGACAGCGGATGGCGATCGCTCTAGTCTCCAGTTTCCCCATCCTTTCTTTACTGACAAGAAAGTGCGCCAAGCTTTTAGTTATGCTATTGATCGCGACACTATTGCTAAACGCTTGTACGGTTCCACTGGTCGTCCTATTGCCAATACTCTAGTTGCACCAGATATTTATAATTCGCCCAATACTAAATACGAATTTGGCCTCAAACAAGCAGCCGCTTTACTTGATGAAGCAGGATGGAAAGACACAAATGGTAACGGTATCCGAGATAAAAATGGCGTCGAAATGAACGTTCTTTTCCAGACAGGAGTTAATCCTATCCGCCAGAAAACTCAGGAAATCATTAAACAAGCATTAACATCGATTGGCGTGAAGGTGGAACTCAAAAATATAGATCCAAGTATTTATTTCTCTGCCGATCCTTCTAATCCAGATACGACTGCTCGTTTCTACGCCGATATGCAAATGTATACTAACGGCAATGAAAATCCCGACCCTGGTGCATATATGAAGACGTGGACTTGTGATGATATTCCTCAAAAAAAGAACAATTGGTCACGTTACAACGTTTCACGCTATTGCAATCCTGAATATGACAAGCTTTGGCAACAGTCTACAAAGGAGTTAAATTCAGAAAAACGCCGACAGCTATTTATTCAAATGAACGATTTACTAATTAAAGATGCAATTGTGATTCCCCTAATTGGTCGCGCCAACGTCAGTGCTGCAAGTAATCGGCTGGCTGGTGTAGATTTAACTCCGTGGGATACTGATACTTGGAACATTAAAGATTGGCGAAGGAATAATAATTGATAAACAGATAATCAACATGCAAGTAGAGACACAACGACTTGTTATTAGGGAATTTAAACAAGAAGACTTTCGGCAACTTGCACCAATACTTGCAAATCCGCAAGTCATGAAGATAACATCACAAAGCTATGCAACCGATAAACCAGTACTGGCGGTTAATAGTTCTGTGTTAGACAGCGAATTAAGATGTGGATGGAGAATGCATAAGGGCGATCGCTCCTCGTGTGATTCTTTATTAAAGATGCAATACCGTTTCTCGAAAAAATGACTGCAAATTTTCTCTGCTTGTAGTAAGCACAAAGCGTGCTTACTACGAACCATGTGTAGTTCTAGTTTTGAGAATTGGTATAAATTGTTTCATACGTTCTCACCGACAACTGAAGCAGTCTAACGATTAGTTATGCTGCGTTTGTCTCTACTTTCTACTCTCCGGTTCTTCATAGGGGCCAAGAAATCTCTCTCCGTTGAAATGAATCATGTGATCTGGTTGATCTGCAATCCAAACTTCTGTTTCCCAAGAAATCTCAGCAAGATACCGAGTCATTTCCTTGCGGCTTGGGAAAGCAGTAACAAAGACTAGACCCTTACTACTTGACTGAAACAGCCGCTTTAATTCATTGCGACGTTTTAAGTTAACCGGACCATGACTGGTTACGGCCTCTATCAATACAAGCCAGTCTGGCTGCTCATAATAAACTACAACATCTGGCATCTTACCGTGAGGATCTAACTCAACTCCCATTTCTCTGAACTTCTGGGTTTCGTTAATGATGAACTTATCGACTGCATCACCCACATACAGAACCACACCTCCAGGTGTAAATCTAGAGCAGAAGCTTTCCAAAATGTCTTTTATCAATTTGTTTTGTCCACCAGATGAAAGCTGAATTGCTTGACCGTCGGGTAAGCTAACAGGAATCATCGGTATATTTCGATTTCTGTGCTGCAATAAATTTGTTACTGAAACAGCATAATTTTGACGAGCCTCTTCCCACTGCTCAGAGCCATATGTTCGTAGAAGTGACAGTGCTTGCTGCTGAAGCTGATAACACCACTTGGGGCTATTAATCGGTCGATCTGGTCGATCTGGATTCTCAACAACTAACCCCATCTGCACAAACTGGTGCATCGTCTGTCGTCTGACTGTTTCGCGTGTATTCGGTGCGTATTGCTTACCGTAGTAATCGCGAAACCAATCCATCATTTCAGTAATTCTGCGTCTTGGTGCTGTCGCTTGATTCCAAGGAGTTTCAGGTCGAATGTCTGTCAATGCGAGTAAGCAAAGTGCTGATCGTTCATTTTGCTGCTCCCTTGGAGCAGAAATATCTTTGAGAATAGCAAGTGCTTCTTCGATTCGTTTACTAGCCTGGATCGCGTTTGTTGCTTCGCTCATGATTGACAGAGTTTTGTGTACAAGCGTATCAAGTTGCTCCTGGTCAAAGACAGAATCACCAATGTGGCTTCCCAGTTGGATCAGATCATCTTTGCACGGGTATTTAATTCTACGCAAATCCGTTGCATTGACTTGTGTATGCCCACTGAACTGCCGGAAGTAGTTATCAAATAAAGTTGAATTAAGAAATGCTGCTAAACCTCGTGCCAGATCGGGATTCATTCCCTTAGCTTTAGCATGGTAGTAGTTAAGGTGATTCTCTATGCCTAGTGCTGGTGCGTCTATAGGAGAACATACAGCAGCAACAACACGACGCTTCTCTTCCTTAGCAGAAAAACGTTTTGTTAAGACATACCAACCCGGTTGAACTAACCATTTTCCTGTTTCCTGGTTTTGTTCAATAGCAATTGGCTTACGGGGATTGATTGGTGGAAACAACACTTTCCCTGCTTTCATGGATTCTGGGTAAAGCAATGGGACGTTCTGCTCGCTCAAGCAATTTCTCAAAGCTGATTTGAGACGAAAATCTACAACCGGGCCTGTTGACACCTCTAAACCAAGTTCCTCTAAGGTGGAAGGAAATTTATCCATTTGCACTCTCAAAGAATCTTCGAGAGAGTTTGTAACAATATGAACAAACATCTCGGGATCATTTGTGTCAATAACTTCGCTATAGGGAACACGTCTCATTTCTGAAAACTCATCTAACCCATTTTCAGAATTACTAGTGACTTCTATAAACTCCGGTTTAATTTTTGTTTTAGTAGCATGAAAAATAATATTTTCTTGTAATACATCATCTTCTGAAAAAGCTAATGAACGACTTTCATAAACATGAATTTTTTCAAGTCCCATCTCTCCCAAAAAAGCTTTACGGAAGGGACGAAAATAAGTGCCATTACAGAAGCTTCTAGGAGTAATCGCAACTAACTCTCCACCCTCAGCAAGTTGTAACATAGCAAGCCAAACAAATGCACTATATAAATTGACAGTTTCAATTCCAAGTTTTGAAAGAATTTTTTTCTCGACTGATTGACTGTTGATCTTTTTGTAGGGTGGATTCAAAATTGCGTGAGTAAAACTTATAGATGACGTAGTAAAAAGTGGCAAATTTATTTCAGCAACAGCCTCTATGAAGCTTTCTTCGCGTAAACAATAATCTGCTTGAATTCCTCTGTTTTCTAAAGCTGCACAACACTCTGTAAGGCATTGTTTCAAAGATGATAGAAAGGTTACTTCCACTTCATATGCTGTGATGAAGCAACTCTCAACCTTATCTGAATTTATCAATAATCGCTCTACAAAGGCAGCAGTTAATGCCCCAACTCCGGCTCCAGGGTCTAGAAGACTAACGTGACCTGATAGATTGCTAAATTGTCCTGCCATAAAACGGGCAATGATCGCAGGAGTCAAAAACTGACCCAATTCACTACGCTGTTTCAGATTCAGCCTTGAGGAGAAATGAATCCTAGAGATGTCTGTGGAGTCTGTAAGGAACGGAAAATATTGCATGCCCAAGGATTAGAAATGAGTTAGATATCCACCATCAACCGCCAAAACCTGACCAGTGACGTAGGATGCAGCAGTTGAAGCAAAGAAAATGACAGCACCAGCGATTTCTTTGGGTTCTCCCCAACGACCAAGGGAGGTTCGCTTTTGCAGCCAAGCGGTGATTTCCCGATTTCAACGCAGAGGGGCGCGGAGGTAAACGCAGAGGCTCGCAGAGTCTTGGTGCAAAAGTTTCGCGCACTTAAACGCCATGCTGCTTAAACCATGCCTGGAGGCGTTGCCAGCCTTCTTTGGCTTCTTTTTCGCGGTAGGAGGGGCGATAATCAGCAAAAAAGGCATGGGGTGCATTGGGATAGACGATGATTTCGGATTTGCTGCTACTGGACTTGAGGCGATCGCGCATTTGTTCCACTGTATCAAGGGGAATGCCTGTATCCTTGCCGCCATAGAGTCCGAGAACAGGAACTTTCAGCCCGGAGGCAATGACGAATTTCTTCAATACTGCTTAATTTCGAGACATCGCCCTGACGCACGAACAATTCTGGAGCGATCGCCACGTATCCCAACTTTGCAAAGCGACGGCAGATATCCTGAATGTGTTCGTGTACGCCAAATATTTCCTGGATTACTAGGACAATTGGAAAATTACCGCCAGTGGCGGGCATTGCTCTGTAGGCAGGAATTTCACCATCTTTGACGGGAATTTTCACCGCACCCGCCACTAATCCTTTAGTATCGGTGGTGATGACTTTGGCAGAAATGGGTTGCACAGCCAAGACAAAACCCGTTGCAAGGGTGGCAGTGGCAATAAATTTGCGGCGTGTTATTTCTTTTATCATCTTTGAATTCGTGCGATCGCCCGGATAGCAATCGTAAAACTTTTTTATTAACAGTATGTACTCAGAAAATACCTTTTTCAAGCTAGACCCCACAGGTAAATAGCCTACAACGAGGGGATGAAAATCTCTTCCCCGCTTTCCGATCTCTTCCGATCTCTATTGTCAAGACAGCCTGGGATCTAAGGCATCTCTCAAACCGTCTCCAATAAAATTAATACTCAGTACCGTCAGAAATATTGCCGTCCCTGGAAACAGCACCATATAAGGAGCAAATTCCAGAAAATTTTGTGCTTCATAAAGCATTCGTCCCCAGGTTGGTACATCTGGCGGAAAACCAAGACCAAAAAAACTGAGGGTTGATTCCGTGATAATTGCATTGCCAACTGAAAGAGTAGCTGCAACCAGCACGGGACTAATGACATTTGGCAAAATGTGAATCCAAATTAGTCGCCTAGGATTAGCACCAAGTGCCCGCGCAGCCGTGACAAATTCCATTTCACGTACAGTCAAAAAATCGGCTCTGACTAGTCTAGCTACAGACATCCAATTGAGTCCACCAATAATCAAGACTACCAGTGCAAATATACCCAACTCTGGCCCTGCGATCGCTTTAATGGCATCACGGAATAGAAATATTACCAACAGTAACAACGGTAATCGCGGTAAAGCCAAGCACAAATCTGTCAACCGCATCAACAGCGTATCCAAAAAACCGCCATAAAAACCGGAGATCGCACCAATGAATGTCCCTATAAAGATAGCAACCAACATGGAAAAAATTCCCACGGCGATTGATATCCGTCCACCATATAACAACCTCGCTAATATATCCTGACCCAAATCATTTGTACCAAAGGGATGTTCCCAACTGGGGGGGAGACTAGATTTAGCGAAGTCAACTTGGTTGAAAGGAGTCGTGTATATAAATGGCCCCAAAATCACACTTAAAACTATCACCAGCAGCACCACAGTACCAAACAAAGCCTGACGGTTGCGCCGAAACTTGCGCCATATATCTAGACTGAGGGTTCTTTGTTCAAGGATAAAATCAGAACCGGAAAACTCGGAATCTACTGTGTTCTGATTTGGCGATCGCTCTAACATAAATTATTAGTTTCTCACTACTTCGTGTATTGAACACGAGGATCTAACCAACCGTAAAGAATATCTGCAAATAAATTAAAAATAACAATCAAAATTGCATAAATAAAAGTAATTGCCATCACGACTGGTGTGTCGTTGCGATAAATAGATTCAATTAATAAAGCACCAATACCAGGAACACGAAAAACCTGTTCTGTCACCAAAGCCCCTGCAAAAATATTGGGAATATCTAACGCCACTAACGTAACTACAGGAATTAAAGCATTCCGCAAAACGTGACGCTTGATGACTGCAAAGGTAGATAATCCCTTAGCATAAGCAGTACGCACGTAATCTTGATGAAGTTTTTCTAAAACTTCGGAACGGACAAAACGCATTAACAATGCTGTTTGCCAAAGTGTCAGCACACACACAGGCATAATCGATTGTTTAATTTGGGCTACAAAACTCTGCCAATCTGTCACCTGCAAAGTACTGTTATAGATAAAAGGTAGCCATTTTAATTGCACGCTAAAGACAATAATAAATAGCAACCCAGTAAAAAATGTTGGTAAAGAAAATCCTAAAAATACGATAGTTGTCACTATCATATCTACAACTGAATGGCGTTTAAGAGCGGAAATTACCCCCAAAGGAACAGCTAGCAGCGCACTGATAACATAAGCAGAACCAACTATCCATAAAGTTGTCGGTAGGCGTTGGAGAATCAACTCACTGACTGAGCTACGGCTGGTGAAGGAATAACCCATATCTCCACTGATAAAAGACGTAACCCATTTGATGTAACGGATATGCATCGGTTGATCTAAACCCAGCGATCTTTTCAAATTCTCCCGAACTTCTGCTGTAATGGAGGGATTAAGCGCAAATTCACCCATCGGATCGCCTGGTGCTAATGCCAAAATTGCGAAGACAACAATACTGATGGCAATGAGTGTCGGGATAGAAGTTAGTAAACGATTGATTAAATATTTGGTCATGCCATAGCTACTCGTTTTCTAACATTCTCTCTTAATCTGAATTCGATTGGGAGAGCCAGAGGCTCTAATTCTCGTTACCAGGTTAAACCTAATAACGAGGGTTTGGAGACTTTGCCTCCAGGCTGTTTCACTCACTATAATCTATTCATCTGAAAATAGCTGTCAGTTTTTACTTTTGATTTGGTTTGACTTACTAGGAGGGACGTAAAATTTTTCTAGAGATGGTATTGACCAAAAAAAGTGAGTTCTTACTAGCAAAACACTAAGAGAGATAATTCCTAGTAGCACTGTTGCTAACTTATTTCCCCAAGTTGATTGTAAAGAACCAAGATAATGAGAGCCAATCATCATAGTATGAATGGCACTCAATAACAAAGCTGGTAAACTCAACAGATGAATTTGCCGCCAGCGCTTGCCTAAAGACTTTTGTAATGAATCAAAACTCGTCATAGCAGCAGGAGTCATTAAAACCAGTGCCACAGTACCCGCAACCATACCCCACTGAAAATCTGGAGGCAAGAAAAAGAAGGCAGCAAAATTCCATTGCAGTGAGTGTTCCATCATATGGGTGGTGTGGACAATGGCAAGCACAAAAGCGCCTACTCCCAAAGCACGACGATAACGTAGAGGTGCTCCCCACAAGCCGCTCATCGGACGAGCAATGAGCGCCAACATGAGTAATATCAGTGCGGCATGTCCGGTGTAATCTGCCATTGTATCGCCAGTCCGCAACAGTGTTAGCACACCAATGGTGAGAGTTACCCAGCCACCTAAACGAAACAATTGACTGCGCCTATCTTTACTCAGTACAGATGCAGACACACCTACACCTAGCATTGTGGGGAGGGTTCCCAAGCCAAAAACCAACATTGTTAATGCACCCATCCACAAATTACCAGTTTCCGCAGCTTTAATTTGAGCTACATACAAAAAACCACAGGGCATTAAACCCCAAGTCATGCCCAAAACTGCTGGCGTCCACCATTTGTTTTGAAGAGAAACCTTGACCATTCCCGCACTCAAGCGGTTATGCAAACTCCCCTGCAATAGGGGGTGTAATACTGGTATCCGGGGCAGCAAATCGGGTTTGATTTGTCCTAGCCCAAACCAAATCAACATAATACCAGTAATTATTGCTATCCACTGGCGTAATTGGCTACCAATACCTGCCATTTGACCACTAGCAAGCAATACCGAACCCAGCGCTCCAATTCCCGCACCGACTAGAGTATAGCTCAGCATCCTCCCCAAGTTAAGCAGAGTGTGAAACTTGAATTGCTGTCGCCAATGATCATTTTCCTGTTGATGAGACAGAGAAAAGGCCACTGCCAAGGGACCGCACATCCCTAAGCAATGTCCAAAACTTCCCAGGAATCCCAAAGTCACGAGCAACCACAAATCCAACATTTTCACTTAGCTTTATTCAAGGTGATGTTTGCTTTTCTCTCTCATCAAAGTTTATTGCTCCTGACCCTCGTTGTGGGTTGCTCTTGGTAATTCGATAACTATTTCATAGGGAACTTTAAGCTAAGTTTTGACCTCTGTCAAAAGACGAACTGTCGAATTTGGTGAAAGTGCTATTCTAGGTCAAGAAGGCATGGATGTATCCCATGAAAAAATGGATTTGGTTGCTGCTGGCAGTATTGGTTGCATTTATTGAACGCTCCTTTTTTACCGGAGCCGCACAAGTTGTAATTAATGCTACAACTTATTTGTTAGCAAATTGATCTGGTTTAGATGCTCCAACTGTTCATCCTCAAGGTAAGACTAGCCTTGTGTGAGCCATAAAAATAATGATTTTGCTTGGTGTCTTTGTGTCTTGGTGGTGAAAAAATGTTTTTTAAACCACTAAGACACTAAGACAAAAAGGTAATAAATAAAACACTTCGTTTCGCAATAATCTCTCAGTATGTCGCCGCTGCTGTAGTTGGTATGCGCTTTAATTCTGGGTCTGTGTCTAGGTTAATGTGGTATAAGCCAAAATCACTGGCTGGGCCAAATTTCAAATTAAGCGACACAAATTCCATATCTAGGTAAAAGTTCGTGGATGATGTAAAAGTGATGTGCCTGCAAAGCGTCGTGAAATAGTTTCCAATCACTGGCTAAAAAGGTGGAGTGATAAGAAAATACTTCGTTTTCCCGGTCTACATCATCTTCTGTACCAAGGGCTAAATATTTCCAAGAATTTTTGCCTTTGGGGATATAGGTGACATATGCTTTGCCAAAACTAAACTTACCCTCAGCGATCGCTTGCAACCATTTTTTGTGTCTCACACTACCACTATTATCAGTAATATTTTCTAGCATGTAAGCAATTGTAGCCTTATCCGATTGCGGCAGTCCCGGCACAGATGCGTCTGGATCGCCTGCTAGATACCGCTGCATCGCTTTACACATATAATCAGCCGCCTCCAGAAAATCTTTAGGATTGTTTCTGGCAATTTTCTCACCCCTGCCATTGGTATAACCCCAACGTAAAAACGGCTTATCGGGGTGGCCGAGAACTGCTCCGTGTCCTAGAGGTAAAGCTTCGCTAACAAAGTAATTTTTTAGACGATCCATAAGACTGCGATCGGGTTTGCCGTATTCATCCACCAACTTTTTAGCTTCATTAACTTGATGGTTGACACCGGCAAAGCCCTGATGCGCCCAAGTGTCAACATATACATGCATTGTGATGCCAAGGCGATGCAGTCCGTAGGAGGTATCACGGCGGAGGATGCACTCTTTGACCATATCCTTAGCTATGTAGCTATTAGGGCGACAAATGAGCTTGTCAATAAAGTTTCTCGACGGGTCTTGCCCTGCTTTTAGTCCGCCGTTTCCTGGCAGAAAATGAAAGGGAATCCAAACGCGGTGATTTGCCAGTTCCTGAAAGTTGCGATAGTCGAGCATTTTGTGGGCGGAACTGATGCGGCTAAATAGTGCGCCGTTATCAAAGCGGATAACTCCAGCATTCGTGGCGTCATCCACGTACTGAGCGCAGTAAGCAATGATACTAGCAGCTTCACGATCAAATCCAGCCAATCGTGCTGCTATGTAGGTGACACCATGATGAAAGTCGATTTGCATAATTGTTAGTAGTTAGTAGTTAGTAGTTAGTAGTTGGTGGTCGGTAGTTGGTTTACCATTCCCTATTCTCTATTCCCACTAACCACTATCCACTAACCACTAACCTTGCTTGTGAATAGAATTAAGTATTTCTTTACGAATGAATCAGTTTCGGTAACTCATTCGTACCAAGACAACGTTCCACTGTAGAAACAAGTTCCTGTTCTACATAAGGTTTGGTAAGATATGCAGCTGCTCCTAGATGTTGTGCCATCTGACGATAGGTTTGCACGCTCCGAGATGTAAGAATTACAACAGGCTTGTGGGCAAAATGAGGATACTGGTGGAGACGGCTAAGGAATTCCAATCCATTCATGGATGGCATTTCTAAGTCAGAAATCACCAATTGAATTTCAGGATGTTGCTGTAATTGTTTTAGTGCTTCTAGTCCATTTTGTGCCTGCAAGACTTGATAGCCAAATTTTTGCAAAATCAGGGAGAGAGTTTGGCGAAAACTGAGGGAATCATCTACAACCATTACCACTTTTGTAGCAGCGTGAGTTGGCAATACAGACGAAGGTGTTATAGCTGGAGTTAACAATGGCACAGACTTCTCAGTCACTGCTGAGGGCTGTAAATAGTTTTTTTGCTGCCCAACATTTGCTGCTGGTAGCCTCATGTACTCTAATTGTGCTTGCATTTGCTGTGCTTGTGTCAATAAAGTACCATCGATGACTAAAATCAGCTTGCCATTTGCCAAATTTGTACAGCCATAGATATACTTTGGTGGTGCGATCGCCCCTCCCAAAGGTCGAATCACTAATTCTTGTTCACCAATAATTTGATCGACAACTAAAGCCACAATCCCTTGTTGACAACGCAATAACAATACAGGTGAGTGCGTGTTTGGGGTGTGATGATAATTGCAGCCAGTATAAGGCATTAAGTCTGCCATCTGCTGTAAATTGACCATGCACTCATCTTTACCTATCTGCAAGTAAAGAACATGCTTGCCATCAAATACTTTGATTTGTTCAGGAGTTGGAATCAGGATTTTTTCAATACTGTCCAACAGTAGCGCGTAAGTTACACCCCCCGCTTGGACAAGCATCAGTTTTTCAGTTGTCATAGAAAAAGGAATTGTCAGGATAAAAGTTGTTCCCTGTTCGGGTAAAGATTGCACTGTCACCGTACCGTTGAGGGCTTGTAATTGCGATCGCACAATGTCTAAACCCATTCCCCGTCCCGAAATTTCACTGACTTTATCAGTAGTGGAAAATCCCGGTGCAAACAGGAATTCGAGGAGTCGATCTGGTGTGGGATGAGTATTGTCTGCGTTTAACAATCCCAGTTGTATAGCTTTGGCGTGAATCTTTTCTAGATTCAATCCCTGTCCATCATCTCGGACTTCAATCACCGTTTGACTACCTCGATGGTAAGCACAGACTTCAATTGCACCTTGTTCTGGTTTACCTTGTTGGCGGCGTACTTCTGGTTGTTCAATGCCGTGATCGAAGGCATTTCGCAACAGTTGCACCAGAGGATCGTACAATTTTTCGGCGATCGCTTTATCTACCAGTACCTCTGTCCCAGTCAACTTCAACTCCACATGCTTGCTATATACCTGGCTCAGATGCTGTAACATTTGGGGGAAGCGATGTACAATCTGCTCCAGAGGTAACATACGTGCATTTACTAGCCGATCAATAATATTTAGCACCAAGCGCTGCTGCTTCTCGTGCATTTGCTGGGATTGTTGTAGCATTGCATTTAAAGAATCCGCCGTCTCTTGTAATTGCAGCGTTTCTTCGACAGCAGCATCTGACTCTACACGCCTTTCCCGAAAATCAAATTTTGATACGTCTTGATGGAGATGCAACGTCCCTAGATGTCTGTGCAATTGCTGCGACAAAACTGTTAGGGTATCTTTGAGTTGTTCATTTTGCAAACTACGTCTTTGTTCATAAACCAGTAATTCTCCAACTAAATAATCAAGGCGTTTTAGTTCTTCTACATCGACACGTACAAATGTTTTCTGGCGTGGGCTTGCTGAAGATACAGAAGGCGATTTTGGTGTAGAATTGTTGTTGAGTGCAACCGTAGACTCTGCTGTTACTAAAGTCTGAGTATCAACAATTTCTGGTGTTTCTGATATTTTGGTTGAGAATTGTTCTGCGTTCAGATTCGTAGAAGGTTCTTGTTCTTTCCAACTTTTTTCTCTAAAATTATCAGTAATTAAAGGTGGCTTAGTAGAGATTATTTCTTGTGAATCTTTAACTAACAGCTTTAATTTCTGACTTTTGAACCATTGCTTTTCCTGGGAAGTAACAGGCGGATATTGTTTATATTCTTGCGCTACAGCTTGAATTTGGCGTGTCAATTCTTCTAATATTGCAGTATTCGTTGCACCTTTGTGTGCTTGAAAGCGTGCCACTGCCAAAAGAATTGTTAAAACCACACCTTGCCGATAAAGGATAAGGCTGTGGCTATCTTCTGGTTCAGAGATAAACTGCCAAAATTGCTGTAGCCAATCTTTTAAAGAATCATGGGTACTAAGATTTGGTAATTGGGGAACAAGTAACGATAAATTCAGATCTGAGGTAGGAATATGTAATTTATGCTTAAACCAGCCTAAAAGATAGTGGACAATTTGAAGATATAGTTTGGCAGTTTTAGATTTTAAACACTGGCCTTTAACTTGAAAATTTTGCGTTAAAAATTTATATAACTCTTGAAGTTCTGCGTTTAAAGTTGTGCTAAATATTGGTTGTAATGTCTTGGCATCGACATCTATATCTATATCTATTATTGATGTGGTAAATTTTTGCAAAGCGGCAGAAGGTGTGCCACCTTGAAAGCGATCGCCTCCTAGCACAGCATCTCGCGCTTGTTGTAAATCAGCTAAAGCTAACTCTCCTATTTTGAAGACTTCTTGTGTATTCGTCTCCAGTGCCTTGATTGTAGTTTCGGCAATCTGACTGAATCCGGGTAAATTTAATGATTCACCTAAGCCAACAAATACTTCCGCTTGAGAATACAATAACCCAGCCATTTCCATCACATCTGTAGTTGATTGCAATGCTGCTGCAATCGTTTCCAGTCTTTGTGTTACACCAGTTCCAAAAATCGACTGGACAATATCAAACCCCAATTCAGCAGATGTGGGTATATGGGTGTTATCCTCAAATGCATCTCCTAGTTTTTCCTGCAACTTAGCGAACACAGTCGCTGCCCGTTGGAGAATCTCCTCCTCATCGATACTTGTTCCTGTTAATTCTGCTGTTAGAGGTAAACGCAGACACTCATAAGCCTCCACAAGCAGCGTTTGTAATTGGGCGTCTACAATGACATCGGGGTTATACAGACACTTGACGATATCTTCTAGGTAATGCGCTACCTTGTTAATCACCTCTAACCCTATATTTGCTGCCCCACCTTTGATGGTATGGGTTGCCCGCATCAAAGTATGGACTTTGGCAGTACTAAAATCTGTCGATAGGCTAAACAGTTCCTGTTCAATTTGTTGCAGTAATTCTGGTGCTTCCGCTAGGAAATATATATAACCTTGTTCGCGGATTGAAGAGTCTGCGATCATAATATTCAATCACCTTCATTGAAAAGATGGGGAGAGTGGGGGAGTGGGCATCGGGCATTGGGCATTGGGCATAGTTAACAACCACTAACTACTGTACGGGCGTAGACGCGATAGCGGCTTCCCGCAAGGTAGCATTTGTACGAAGATATTTCGTTTTGATGGAAAGATATCCATACAAATGCTTCGCCCCTACCCACCAACCAACATACTTAGTTAACTTTAAATTGACTTGCTGTTGTCAGTAACTCTTTTGCCGTTGCTAAAAGCTGTTGAAAAACTTCAGCGAGGGCTTGTGCTTGGGCAACGGTATTGTGGGAAATTTCCGCGACTTGTTGCATGGAGGTAGTAACAGAAACAGAACGTGTCATTTGGGTTTGGGTAGCTGCGGTAATTTGCTCAAGCAGTTGACTAATCTGTGCTGTAGCTGCCACGATCGCGTTCAGGTTGCGTCGGGTTTCACTGACTAGATTTGTTCCTTCCAACACCTGTTGAATACCCGTTTCCATTGCCATTGCTACTTCCCCTGTTTCTGCTTGAATCTCCTGCACCAGTTTTTCAATTTCAATCGTGGCTGCGGCAGACTGTCTCGACAGGGAACGAACTTCATCCGCAACCACCGCAAAGCCTTTACCGTATTCGCCAGCGCGAGTTGCTTCAATGGCTGCATTCAAAGCTAAGACGTTTGTTTGGGTGGCAAAGTTACTAATCAAGTTCACTACTTTCGAGATATTCTGGGAAGAATCACTCAGACGCTTAATCTTCTTCCCTGTTTGGGCAACGGTTTCTCGAATTGCTTGAATGGCTTCTACTGTCTGGTTCATGGCGCGATCGCCATCTTCCAAGGTTTGGTTTGCCTTTTCTACAGCGACGTGAACTAACTCGGCACTTGTAACGACTGCTTGTGTTGAGTCTGCCATCTGTTGAATTTCACCCAAGGCAGCGGAGATTTCTTGTGACTGCTGCTGTGCTAAGTTGGTGACGCCAATCAGGGACAGATCGCTATTTTGAGAGGTTTGGGCGACTTGTTGGGCAGCTTTTTGTACCTGAATGACAATTTGTCGCAGTGCCTGTAAGGTATTATTGTAAGCATCAGTAATAGTGCCCAACTCGTCTTCTGCGATCGGGGCGCGGACAGTCAAGTCTCCTTTCAGGGCTGGTTTGAGGATTGCCAGTGTCTGAATGCAACGCTGTTGGAATAATTCTTTTGCTGCCTTTTCTCTGGCAGCGACTTCCGCAAGTTGGGCTGACTGTGCTTGAACTTGTTGCAGATACTCAACTTGTTGCAAGGCAAGTCCTAACTGATCGCCAACTCGGGCAAGTAAGTTGATTTCCCATTCTTGCCAATGGCGAGATTGGGAATTTTGATAAGCAGCGAGGATACCCCATAATTTCTCCCCAAAAAAGACAGGTGAAACAATATAAGCCTTGGCTTCAAATTCTTCCAACAATTCTATGTAACAGGGTGACAATCCTTGCTGATGGATGTCATCAATCGCCAGGCTTTCACCTTTGGCTAGCCGTCCCCCTTTGGTTTCTTGTAAGAAAGTATCTTGCCAATGCTTGCTATCTGTACTTACCAAGCGCCCCCAAGCACTAGCGACAGATTCCGCAATAAATTCCCCACTCCAGTCGTCACGGAAGCGATAAACCGCAACGCGATCGCAATGCAATAGTTGGCGGATATCTTGAGTCGTGGTTTTGAAAATCGTGTCTAAATCCGCAGATTGGCGCAGGCGGTTGGTAATCTTACTATAAGCTTTTTCTTGCTCAGCAATTTGTGCTAACTGGTCTGATTTTTCTTGCAACTTTTCCAAGTACTCAGTTTGGATGATGGCGACACCAAAGCCCATACCAATCTGAGTTAAAAAGCTGATTTCCCACTCTTGCCATTTTCGAGAATTAGAGTTTTGATAAGCTGCCAACAAGCCCCATAATTTCTCTCCAGAAAATACAGGCGCAATGATGTAAGCTTTAGCTTCAAATTGTTCTAGAATTTCTATATGACACTGGGATAACCCTGCTTTGTAGATATCATCAACTGCAAAGCTTTCACTACGGGCATAGCGTCCTCCTTGGGTATCTTGCAGGTGGGTGTCTGCCCACACTGTTTTGATATCAGGCCCGACTAAACGCACCCAGCCATTACCTACTGACTCAGCAATAAATTCACCACTCCAGTCAGAGTTGAAGCGATAGAGGGCGACGCGATCGCAACGCAGTAAGTTACGCACTTCTTGTGTGGTGGTTTGGAAAAACTTATCTACATTGGAAATGCGAAGAATTTTATCAACCACCTTGCCAACAGCTTTTTTCGCTAGTGCTTGCTGTTGTTGTTCTTTTTGAAACTGAAATCTCTGCAAAGCATATGTCAATTCAGTGGCAATTTGTGCCAGTAAAGTTATTTCTGCTTCTTGCCACTGACGGGTAGTGCCACACTGATGAACCGCTAACAATCCCCAAAATTCACCTTCTACAACAATAGGTAACGAGACACTGGCTTTAATTTGAAATTGTTCCCACAACTGGCGTTGATAAGGTGTTGGTTCTAACTGATTGATATCTGCGATCGCTACAGGTTCCAAATAGTCTGGATTTGTATTGACACCAAATAAAATGGCAGGCAAGTTTTCACCAAAAGCGGGTGTCCAACCCAGAGTTTTCGCTTCTGCTAATACCACACCTGTATCTAGATTATGCCAACGGTAAATCAAGACGCGATCGCCTGCTATTTTTTCGCGTACTGCTTTTGTCGTGACTTGAAACAGTGTATCTGTATCTGTGGCTTGCTGCATCTGATTAGCGATCGCCTGCCACTGCTGTCGCCAATTTTTAAATTCTTGAGCAATATTTTCTCTATCTAAACTTTCCGGTTGGTTAAAACCATAACCATTTTCTTGATGATTGTCATATGTAATCGTCATGGTGAACACCCCTATCAAAAATTAAATAAAAAACAAACAAAGCAACTAAAAAACACTCCATTCTATATATGAAGTGAGACATCCACGTAATTTCATCACACAACAAAGTGTAAGAATTATTTTGTCCTAGTCTCTAGCCTCTAATCCCTTTCTTCAAGACAAAATTTGGTTGTGACTTATCCATATTGGTGTTTGGAGTATAGCCTTAACATCCAAGCAAATTAATATTTCCTCAGCCGGATTCACGAAGTAACCTTGCACAAAAGGAGCCATTTCTGGAGAAAATAACTGACCATCTGGCGATTTCAAAAATTGTGGGTCAAATGGCTCAATATCTCGAATTTCACGCACTAATACCCCTAAAGATTTCTCTTCATACAAGAGTTTTATAGCCATAAGTTTAGAGGAAAAACGCGCTTGTAGTGCTAAGGGAGGATAACCTAACATATCCTCTAAATTAACTAGCCATAGCATCTCACCACGCCAATTGTATACACCGAAAACACAACTAGGCATCTGCGGTACTCGGCAGATATCTGTCAATGCAATGGGAAATATTTCTTGGACATATTCCAATGTGAGGAGTGCAATATCTTTTTCTCCTAAAGAAAAACTTAAAAATCTTTGCTGACTTTCTATTTTCATCTGTTCGGAATCACTTAATTAATTGCCTGGCAACTATAACAAGTTCATCTCTATCTATCGGTTTACTTATATAAGCATCCGCGCCCAACATATTGCCCCACATTTTATCAACATCACTATTTTTAGTAGAGCAAAATACTACAGGAATCTTATCGGTTGCAGGATTATTTTTGATTTCTCTACACATCTCAAAACCGCTTTTACCTGGTAATATCACATCTAGAAAAATTAAATCAGGCTGACTTTGCATCAGCTTTTCTTCGGCTTCTTCACTACTTTTGGCTCTAATAACGTGATATCCAGCTTGTTGTAGATAACTACTAATGAGTTCCAAATCTGCCAATCCATCTTCAACAACTAAAACTGTATTCATAGCGATTTAAAATGCGATTTTGTACTAATTCAAGCGAAAAAATTAACTTGCCATTTCTAAGATATTCTTAATTCTGAAGCGATTTTTATTAAATAGGTTCAGTATCAATACGTATAATCTAATTTTTTATATTATTAATTTTTATTTCAAATTATACTCATGATGCTTTGAGGCAGATATCTGCTTACATTTACTACCCTTGAATATTGACTGATTCTAAACTTGTACTGTCGCAGGTTTCTCAAGTATCTTATTGACTGATGATTGAACTGACAAATATTTACGTAATATACCCATCACTTTGTCAGCTACAATTGGTTTAGTGATAAAATCTGTAGATCCTACTACCTTAGCGCGAGTTCTATCAAAAATGCCATCACTGCCAGTTAAAATAATTATTGGTGTCTGATTAAAAAGAGAAATTCTTCGTAATTGAGCGCAAAGTTCATAACCATTTGTACATGGCATCATTAAATCTAAGAAAATCAGGTTTGGCTTTCGTTCAATTAAAATCTCTAGAGCTTTTGTAGAATCTTGAATATGAATAAATTTCAAACCATTAGGAATAATCATTTCACCCAAGATACGACCTACTTGTGGACTATCATCTACACAAGCGACTAATAGATTTGTTTGTTTGATTAACGGTGTATCCACAGAAGTTCCTGTGGCTGTATTTATATTTAAATGCCAATCTGTTACTTCTCGAAGCTGAATTTGTCCTTTTTTTATGTATGGTAATAAATAATTAGTGATAGGCAACACACCTTGCTTCATTTTTACAGCAATATCACGCAAAGTATATTTACCGTTAATCAAAGTGATGAAATGATTGTAGACACTTTGATTAACTTCTTGTTGCAATTGTTCTGGTTGGTTTACACAAGGCGCTAGATTAGGAGAAACTCTTGATAATCCTGCTTGTGACCAATTTTGCCATAACTGGCGTACCTGCTGCAAAGAGATTTCTATACTTGCAAAACTCATAGGTGAATCTAAAATAACTTCTAAACGACGTTCGCAAAAAACATGAGTAGAATGTGCTTGCTGGATAATATCAAACAAGATTTCTGCGATTGTACTTTCCACAATTATATTAACTTGTGACAATTGAATTTTCTGCTTTTGATGTAAAGCTTTCAATAACTGGTAATCCCAATTGTTTATCGATAGATTTTGCCAGCGCCACTGGATACTCTGCAAATCTATTTGAGGAAAATGTTGAGCCATGTGTCTGCGTAAGCGTCGGTGGGGGTGATTTCCACCTGTTGCCCAAACAATACTTCCTTGATGATAATAAAAGCGAAATTTATGGCGATTACTAGTTGTAATATCTAAAGCCCCACTATATTGTGTTTTATGAAAATTCTGAAACTCCAATAGTAAATTCTTCACACCCATCTGTTCAGGATGATTCATTTTATCTTTCTCCTAAGAATCCAGTTTGCTACTAATCTCAGCTGTCAACTGGTGTACTATAAAGCTATCAATTTGTAATCTTTTATGATGTAATTATTACAAGTTTGCAAAAAAATATATATCCGTGCAAATTCTGATTTTTTCTATGCAATATTTTTAATGAAAGTCATCTCAACCTTTATGATTCAGCTATTTCAGCTACTAATTAGTAAAGGAACAGCTTTATGTATGAAATTTAACACTTAATTATACTTATATCATAAATTACAATAATCATTGGCGCAAGATAGGCTTGCCAGGTGATCGCTTCTTTGTAAGTTAGTAAAATAAATTACATTAATACTACCGTAGAAAAAGCCTCCCATATGCAGTCAAACTGGATCGAACGGAAAGAGGCTAAAATCTATGTCTTCTGGAAAAAAAACTGCGACAGTTGCTAGAACGTCCAGAAATTCTGGTAATTCCTGGCGTTTATGACTGTTTGGGAGCAAAACTTGCTGAAAAGCAAGGCTTTGAAGTCGTGGCAACTAGCGGCTTTGGTATTGCTGCTTCTACACTCGGTTTGCCTGACTATGGTTTTCTCACTGCCACGGAAATGCTCTACAGTGTAGAAGGAAGAGGGAACCACGGTTAATTTTCATGAGTTGGTTAACTTCAAAGATTTTCAAGAACTCATCGGCGTTCCTGAGTATTTGCAAATAGAAAGGCAGTTTGCTGAGTAGGAGAATGGGAATGGGGAATGGGGAATAGGGAATGGGAGTGGGAGAGTGGGAGAGTGGGGGAGTGGGCATTGGGCATTGGGCATAGTTAACAACCATTAACTACTAACCACTAACCACTAACCACTAACTACTAACCACTAACCACTAACCACTAACTACTAACAACCAACCACCAACAACCAACAAACAACAACCAACCACAGATGCATCTGTTGTGCGATCGCGCTAGCTTGGTTAAATAGTTAAGTTAATTTCAGAAGCGCGTGTTAATGAATCAAAGCTTAAGTGTTGCTCTTAATCAGCAAAAGGATGGCACTACAGAAAATCCTACTGCTACCAAACAACAGCAACAAATCAAGCAACTAATAGTCCCTGCTTTAGAAATGCTTCTGGCTTTACCCCTTGGTTTAGCCCTTTCCCTATTCAACATTGGTGGAATTGCGTGGATATTTGGGGGTATTGCCTCTGGTGTAGCGGTACTTCAGACAAGCCGGATTTTTTATAACTATTCTCCCAAACCCAACCGCACTACTAGAAAGATTGGACTGGTACTTGCAGGGTTGACTATTGGTGCTTCTAATGCTCACACTAATCTAGCCAATGTTGCTGCTGGTGTTCCAGTTTTTATCTTTCTCACGCTTTTTCTACTGTTGTGTGGTAGCTGCATTGGCTATATTTACTCGCGTCTGAGCAAAACCAATCTCTTAACAGCAATGCTGGCTACAGCTCCTGGTGGTGTGGGTATTATGGCGGCGATCGCCGCAGATTACGATAAAAATGTCACCCTTGTAGCGCTCGTGCAAGCACTGCGCGTTACTTCCGTAGTTTTTCTAATTCCTTTATCAGCTAGAGTCTCAAGTAGCGCTTGTTTCCAACCGCAAGCACTATCTATAAAAGATGGCTTGTTTTCTTTCGAGCCATCTCATCTAGGATTACTCTCGTTAGCGCTGTTAGTAACAGGATTAGCAGTTTACCTAGCGACATTATTGAAAATTCCTGCCGCCCCTTTTTTTGCAGCATTATTAGTGGGGATGGCGTTCAATCCGGTTTTGGATTCGCTGCCTTTTGTAGGTGACATTAACTTTACTCCGCCACTTGCAATCAAGTTACTCGGTCAAATACTGTTGGGAATTACTATTGGTGAGTACTGGGGTGACAAATCTACGATCAGAAAACAAACTATAGGATATGCTTTGATGTCGGTAGCGATGACTCTCGCTGCTGGGGCGATCGCTGCTTTGCTTGCCATGCAATTAACCTCTTGGGATTGGTTGACTTGTCTTTTGGTGACAGCACCTGGAGGATCTGCGGAAATTATCTTAGTTGCTCTGACATTGAATCATAATGTAGAAATTGTCACAGCAGGTCATGTAGTACGACTAATCGCAATTAACATTTCCCTGCCAATTTGGGTATTTTTGTTTCGCCATCTTGATATGAAGAGGACAGAA
The DNA here is from genome assembly GCF_013388695.1 of Fischerella sp. Lineage (NCBI taxonomy): Bacteria > Bacillati > Cyanobacteriota > Cyanophyceae > Nostocales > Hapalosiphonaceae > Fischerella > Fischerella sp. Next base: position 17,746 of record NZ_JACAEU010000163.1, on the reverse strand, counting down.
GGACTCCTACCTGAAAAGTAGAAAAATTAAGCTATACAACGCCTGATTAAATAATGGAAAGAACAGTAACGCCAAGAGTCAAGATTTGCTGTATCAGCAGCATTGAGGAAGCATGGACTGCTATCTGTTGCGGTGCATCTGCTCTTGGCTTCGTTTCTACAATGCCAAGTGGCCCTGGTGTCATCTCTTTTGAGCTAATTGCCGAAATCGCCGCTGCTGTACCACCGCCAATTGCTACTTTTTTGCTGACTTGCAGCCAAGATGCGAACGAGATTATAGAACAGCTGAAGTACTGCCGTACAAACACCGTGCAAATATGCGATCGCTTAGAATTTGGCAGCTATCAAGATATTCGCAACGCTTTGCCGGGAATCTCGATTGTGCAAGTAATCCACGTTAGTACAGAAGAATCGATAAAAGAGGCGATCGCACTAGCACCTCATGTAGATGCAATTCTTCTAGATTCTGGTAATCAATCACTGTTAGTAAAAGAGTTAGGAGGTACAGGACGCATCCACAACTGGAATTTGAGTGCTAAAATTCGCGAACTAGTGGACGTACCAATTTTCTTAGCAGGAGGGATAAAGCCTGAAAATGTTGCTTTAGCAGTCAAGCAAGTCGGCCCTTTTGGATTGGATTTGTGTAGTGGAGTTCGCAGTGATGGCAAATTAGATCCAGACAAGCTCAAGTGTTTATTTCAAGAGTTGAAATCTTGTATTTGACTATTTTATGCTTAAAAGCCCTCTCCGTTACCCAGGCGGTAAATCAAAAGCGCTCAATACAATTGCAGAATATTTACCAGAGAGTTTTTCTGAATTTAGAGAACCTTTTATTGGTGGTGGCTCTGTCTTCATATACTTAAAACAAAAATTTCCTGATTTGAAGTTTTGGATTAACGATTTAAATCGTGAGTTATTCCTTTTCTGGAAGTTTGCTCAATCCCATCTACCTCAGCTAGTTGCAGAAGTTCGTCGGATTAAACATAGTTATACAGACGGCAGATTATTATTTGAAGAATTGACAACCATAGATGTAAATGAATTATCTGATTTTGATAGAGCCGTGCGCTTTTTTGTTCTCAATAGAATTACTTTTTCTGGCACTGTAGAATCAGGAGGATTTTCTCAAGAAGCCTTTCATAAAAGATTTACTGACTCATCAATAGAACGTCTAGAAAAATTAGAATCCATTTTAACAGATAATATTAAGATTACTAACTTGGATTACAGTCACCTTTTAAATGCAGAAGGTGAAGATGTATTTTTATTTTTAGATCCACCCTATTTTACTGCTACAAAATCAAAATTATATGGTAAGGATGGCGATTTGCACACTTCTTTTGATCATCAAATATTTGCCGAGCTTGTGCAAAAATGCCACCATCGCTGGCTGATAACTTATGATGACTCTCCCCAGATTCGCGAAAATTTTCAACTATTTCATATCTATAATTGGGAATTGCAATATGGCATGAATAATTATAAACAGAGTGGTGCTGCTAAGGGAAAAGAATTAATAATTACAAACTACAAGATTCAACAGAGTTGGGAGCAAAAATTGAAAAATAACAGCCTTGCCAATACATCTGGACAATTGAGCCTGAATTTTTTCAACTAACTTTGGCTGTAAATTCACCTCAGAGAGTATTGTTGATTTAGTTACATTGCAAGGAGCCACATCATGGGTGCCCAAATTCAAGAATTAGACGCCTCGCACTGGGTTAAAACTCGTTCCTCCTTAGATCCCACCGAATCCAGTTTTCTTGTCTGGACAGGCAAAATCTACGCTTTTATTCCTGGTGAGAAGCGAACACTCTTGTTTAAAATGGTCGGCATGAGTGTGAGCAGATGCATTCCCACAGAAGAGGGTAGCTGGGATTTTACCTCTAGGGAACTGACTTACTACCTCAACCCAGAGACAGAAGAAGTGTTGCATAAGTGGGATAATCCTTGGACAAGGGAAACAGTTCCAGTGATGCACGTTGCTAATAATCCCGTGCAAGGTCACTTTAAAGGCAAGTTTCCGGCACAAGTAGATGGTGACAGTACAACTTTTGTGTTTGATATATTTCCTACTTATCCCAACCCCATAGTAGAAAATTCAAAACTTGCTAAATACAGCCCACAATCTACTTATCAAGCAGCGGAGTTATTTAAAATCACCGTTCCTACCGCAGATTTATTTAATTCAGAACTTCCTTCGGTTTCTCAACTCCGGCTGAGCTGGGATAGGATTGGTCAGTGGCTTCCTTGGATGAAAATGGGCGATCGCCCCGGTTATCTCATTTACAGTGCTTATGGTAGCAAAGTCAATGGCTTCAATGAGTTACCGCAACTGCTTCAAGACGAAATTAATAACCGCGTTCCTTTGTATAGGAATGCTCCCAAATCTTTTTTAGATGTGGAAGATATGACTTCTTGGCTTTACTTTCAACAAAATTTTGATGCTTATTTAGCTGGCGAAAGATTCCCCCTACCAGCAGCAGAAGAAAATTAATCATCCAGAAGAATATAAAACAGAAGGACTGTGGGGAATGGGTGTGCATCCAAGAGCGATCGTACCTGCACCCTAACTATATCTTTCACGTTCACTCAGAAATTTTGATTTGATAAGGTACAAATTTCGCAGATTTGACCTAGTACAGTTATGGGCGATCGCAACTGTTCTAGTCAAAAATCGCCCGATTGTACCATGCATAAGTTTGGAAAATCACTTATATTGCGAATATTCGTGCTTTTGTAGTCTTTAAAAGTGTGCCGAAATGAAGATTTTTTTGGATCGGCAGTCAGCTAAACCTCTGTATTTGCAAATTCGCGATCGCATCAGTAGTCTGATTAAATCTGGTGCATTGCAAAGTGGCGATCGCCTTCCTTCTATCCGTTCTCTAGCACAGAGTTTGCAAGTCAATAAACTAACCATTATTGAGGCTTATACCGCTCAATATAAAAAAATGGTGTGTGCTTATACACAAGCACACACCACTACTAATTTTTTATGCAGCTTATTGCATAAATTAGACTGCAACAGGTTCCAATAACTTAATGTTAGAAAAGATAAATTCTTGGATTGAAGGTTGTGCTTTTGTATCGGTGCTAATAAAACGACGATTCAAAATGAAATAGTTACCAACCTTTTCGTATTCATCCTCGAATTCGCTTCTACCGCCTTTTTGTTCCCCCGTTTTCGGATCGTGGTATACGGAGTCGTAGGTGTGAGAGAGGTAGCCTTCCCCAGTGTCCTGAGTGCTAAAGGTGTTAATTGTGACAACAACGCCGTGAATGTGACGGTGAACGAGGCTGACTATGTTGTTACGAACTTTGTATTTGTCGCCTGTGGACTTACCGCCAACTATAATCTCAACTGCGCCTGTCTCGTCGGTGTCACCATAGCTAAATGTATTTGCACCGTGGGTTTCTTCAAAGCTGCGACGGACGCGATGAACGGCTATTTCCCAAGCCTGATTGTGAATTGCCTGCTTGGCTTGTTCATCTTCTACCTCAAAAACCTCCGCTTTGAGATTGGCGTTGACGCGAATTTTGCCTGTAAACACCTGCTCGTCTTGCTTATAGGTGATATCTGCGGTGTATCCAGGGAAATTTTTATCCCAAGTGTAACGGTTCTCGTAAGCAGCCCGGAAGAGTTCTTGGGCAGAGATTTGTGTTGCAGTCACTTGTTTCTCCTATAGTTGCTAGTTTATGTTAGCTTTTTAGCTTAGCTGCTATTAGTTAGCATAGAAGTAATTGTGGAGTCCGCCTAGACCCCAACTGGGTACACTTTATGGTTCGTTCCCTTCATAGTTTATTTGATGCGATCGCCAACGCTCGTAATGAACAAGAACTACGGCTAGCTGTAACGAACACAGTTGGCGAACATTTTGGCGTGGAACGTTGGGGTCTATATTTATCAGACGACCTGTCCACGGTAGATGTGGACGTTCAAACTATTCCGGAAGTTTGTTTAGAAGGCAATCCGGTTGGGCGCTATGTTACTGAACGTCATGCTCCCGCCCATGAACAATTAATATTAGCCCCAGGAGACTGGCAGCATTTTTGTTCCCGCCAAGACCACGCCCACGTGATGAGTGGGCCAATTGTCTGTGATGGTCGCTTGGTGGGGACGCTGAACCTTGCCCGTGCTGACGGTAGTCCCGCTTTTGATGCCAACGATTTAGCCGACTTGAGCGCTTTGTGTTTGCATTTGTCAGCAAAACTTGCCACCCTCAGGGCGAAACCAAAAACATTCAACTCCCCATTAGTTAGTCGCCTGACTCCACGCGAGTTAGAAATTGCCGAGTTGGTGGCGCAGGGGTTAACGAATGGAGAAATAGGCGAGAAGCTGTTTATTACGCAAAATTCGGTGAAGCAAGCACTGAAAAGGATGTTTCGCAAGTTGGGAGTATCGGCGCGTGCGGAAATGGTGGCAAAACTGCAAGATATTGGGGGTTGATACAGTGTTATTGTTTTTTATAGACAATAGAGCAAATACTTCCCTACCGCTGTCCCTTGCGAACCATACCTAGTCCATATAAATATAATTCAACAACACCATATACTCGGGGGGGAGGATCTTTAAAACGAGAACGTTCCGTGAAAATACCAGCTTCGAGCATATCGTTGATGTGAAGAGCTAGTTCCCCACTATCTTCCACCTTCCATATTTCCGCTAAACGATTCTCATCAATAGGAGAACGTTCTCCTTGGAGTCTCTGTAGAAATTGATCTAATTCAGGGTATTCATTACGTACTTCAGCCACACGTTGTTGAGAAACATAGGGAAAAGAATCGATTAATGCTTTTGGACGCAAAGTAATCTCAGGACTGTATTCTGTAGTAAATTCTTTTTCAAGTTTCACTGCCTCTTGTAGAAGTAAAATCAAACTGCGTGGAAAACAGTTGTCTTTACTGTCAGCTATACGGTTACGAACCCAATTGTAAGTGTAGGCTTTTTTTGTACGCCCCATCCGCTCACCCCATAGGGGATAAAGGCTTTGACGCAATTGCTCAAGTCCAATTAAATTTAGTCGCTCGACAGTAACCCCTAACTTTTGCTCTAAAAATTTTCTCAGAGATTCGGAACTTTTGAGGGCTTGTCGAAGTACCAGTCGCCATAAATCAGTTTCTTCCCAACGTAGCTGGAGCGATCGCCCACTATAATGTCCTGTATTGGTAAAGTTGAGTTGATTCCAGATATCTTCGCGTAAAAATATCTTAGGGGTTATTTGCTTCAGACTTGTCCCGCTTTCTAACCACCAAGCAAGCAAAGCTTCAAGTGCGCGTCTGCGTCGCTCATAATCTTTTTGACTAGAACCAAAACCAGCATCTAGCTCATCATAAAGTAGCCATACAACTTGATTATTCTGCTGCAACCATCGGTCAATTGCACGTAACTCATCAGATGCTTGCGGCCGCGCTTGGGGAGATTTCGAGCGCTCCACCAACCATGAAACAATCTCAGCATGAGAAGGGTTGTCTTGAGCGCTTAATGCAACTAACTTCTGATCTAAACCAGAAACAGAGCGTAACTCTGATTTGCTATTACATAGTTGTAAAAGACCATAATTAAGCCAAAAAAATTGCCAGTCATTCTCACCGACTTGTTGCTCATAGCTAGCCAAATCACCACTTTCGAGAATGCTGCTTGATATTCTGGGCTGACCATGCGCTGGAATAAAATTAACATTATTTAAGTTTACGTCGCATTGAGCTAATTCCTTAGCTGCATCTGGCTGTTCTACAAAAAGTCGAAATAAAAGGCTTTTACCTGTTCCTTTTGCACCACGAATTAGCCAAGTTTTATTATTCAAAAATTTAGGAAAATCCTCCGTGCGTTGAAATATATTTGGAATGTTATCTGGTTCTAATTCCTGTGCAGTTGCTGCCTGAAACATTAACTCATTCAGTACATTTTTCCGGTCATCATTAGTTCTATTTACTATTCTTTGCTTAATATCTGGCAAGCTTGCATCAATCGTATCAGCAAGAGGTAGATAAGCATCTAGTAAACTCTTGGGTATATCATTAACTAAACTAGATAAAGTTGCGACATTAGGATTGTATAAAACTTCATAGTAAAGTTCTCCAACAGTCATTCCTGTTGGTAAACCCCAGTTGTCTTCGATCCAGTTTTCAACTTTATCTCTCCAAATTTTCTGCTGTTCAGCAGCTACTGGTGGTATCGGTGTTACCACAAATCGCACATCAGGTTTGCCCTGATATTCTCGTTGTTTGCGAGCGGCCTGTACAACCCAACGTAGTCCCTCCAAGCTTTGCTCAGTTGGTGAGAAACAGATGAAAGCAGTATCAGCTAGGTCAAAGAGTAAATAGGGATGATATGTTACTTAAACTACAAGCTGGTATAAAATAGCATTTATACTTATTTACTTCCTCAAAGTTTTTCCTAAGCGATTAGTCTAGCTAACACTTCTTAGCTAACAGCTAAACATAATGCGTCCCTGCCAAAAGCAGGACAGACTATTTATTAAAAGTGCCTTTTAACACTAACTTCTCAAGTTGGTAGAGCATTTCTACTTAACAAATTAGCACACAGGTTAGCAAGTATACCATGCTTGACTGTACCTGTTCTGATTGCTTCCAGCGTTTGTGCTGCATTTGTTGCTATTTATTTACGTCGTTGTTCCACTCGTCTTTTATATATCAGTTCTAGCAGCAAGTTGTTCTTCGGTCGAAAGAGCCTCTACATGCTCGACTATTCTCTGAAAAGATACTGGTTTGCTCATCGACAGTATTTATTACTCTTGCGAATCTGACATTTTTTCATCTTATCTTTAATTTCTGTTGTCTTAGCAGACTGCGATCGCACTAGCACTATTAATCCCCTCTCCGTTCACGGAGAGGGGGTTAGGGGGTGAGGTTACGCCGGATAAATCCGCAAGCGCCGATTTGGTTCTTCCCCAAAGCTATGGGACTTCAAGCGGTAGTGTTCCACCAACTCGTGTTGCATCTTCCGCACTTGGGGCGATCGCGGCAATAATTCTACAGGCTGTCCTTTGGGAATGACAATCTGCTCAACTGCAAGTCTAGCTTCCTCTAGGGCGTCAATCTCATCATCGCTGGCACTGTGGAGAAATAGTTGCAGTTCGCGATCGTCAGTAATTTCCGGATCGTCTATGTTCAGCAATCGCCGCAAGCCACGGGTAATTTGCGGAATCGTGCTGGATTTAATCATGTGAATCGGCACTTGTCGAGCTTTTGCCATTTGCCGCAATTTAGCGTGGTTTTTGACGTGCGATCGCAGTGCCAAAATTGCATCAGCACTATCAATATCTTTTGTCAATACCACTGGCAAATTCAGCACCTCAATTACTTGTTCTAATTGACTGCGGCTGACACCATAAGGGTAAACGTGCAGTGGCAAATCTTCGCCGTTAGGCCCTGCCAGTCTGGTATCAACGTCATTAAAGCTGTCAAAGTGATTTAACGATTCATCCAGCAAGCGGTCAAACTCACTGTGCCTAGAAAGCTTTGGCGGCTCTGCTGTGGGCGGCAATGGTAGCATTTGCCCCGATGAACGCCAGCCGTTAGACTGTCGTGCTGGTGCAAAAGATTCTTCTTTGCCCAGGCTTTGGGAGCGACCGTTGAGAGCAGTTAACTGGCGTGTAATCTTGACTTTGCCATCTTCATCAACAGTTCTGACTTGCGGGCTAGGCTGATGCCCTCTCAGCAGAGTATCGACTGTGTCAGCAACACTTTCGTGGACTACCCAGCGTTGCCGTTCCAGCATTTCTACAGCAATTTCAAAGGTAGGAGGGGCTTTGCGTTCCAAAACTGTTTTTTGACTGCCCCGTCGTCTAGCTTCATCGTCTCCCAACGTCACAGCTTGGATACCACCAATCAAATCGGAAAGGGTGGGGTTTTTGATTAAGTTTTCAATTTGGTTGCCGTGGGCAGTACCTACCAACTGCACACCCCGTTCCGCAATTGTACGAGCTGCCAAAGCTTCCAGTTCCGTGCCAATTTCATCAATGACGATGACTTCTGGCATATGGTTTTCCACTGCCTCAATCATCACCTGATGCTGCAATTCCGGATGAGCTACTTGCATCCGTCTTGCCTTACCAATTGCCGGGTGGGGAACGTCGCCATCGCCCGCGATTTCGTTAGAGGTATCAATAATCACTACTCGCTTGTTCAAATCATCCGCCAAAACACGGGCTATTTCCCGCAAGGCAGTGGTTTTACCCACACCTGGGCGTCCCAGCATGAGAATCGATTTACCAGTTTCTACTAAATCGCGGATCATGCCAATGGTTCCAAACACCGCCCGACCAACGCGGCAAGTTAAGCCAATTATCTTGCCGTTGCGGTTGCGGATAGCGCTGATCCGGTGCAGAGTTTGCTCTATTCCTGCTCGATTATCTCCGCCGAAGCTTCCCACTCGCTTGATGCAATCATCTATTACTTCCTGATTAACGGGCGCGTCGCTCAGATACTCAGCTTGATGGGGAAAGCGAGCCTCTGGGCGACGGCCCAGATCCAAGACCACTTCAACTAAACTATCTCGTTGGGGATGCTTCTCTAATTTTTGCCGCAGGTCTTGGGGCAAAATATCTAACAACTTTTGGAGATCGTCTGTAATCGTCATGCTTATTATGGTGACGTTTTTAGAGATAGCGAACTTGCTTGTACGGGCAAGGCACTGCCTTTGCCCCTACTGCTGTGACTTGAGCTGGGAAACGAGAGAATGGGCAAGCCCAACAGCTTGCCAGAGCAATTCTGGTTCCTCTTCTAGGCGGACAGTTGTTTTGACACTGGCGTCATTCACCTCCCTTGCTTCTAACTGCTCAAGAATTGGTGACAGCAATACACGGGCGTAGCTGCCATAGGCTACTCCAGAAATAGAAGACGCGGAGAATGGGAGACGCGGTGACGCGGAGAGGGAATTTGAGGAACAATTCCCTCCGTCCTCGTGTCCTCGCGTCCCCGTGTCCTTCCCGTTGCCTAGCAGTCCCATTGCCCTTAACTTGGCAACAGTGTAGCTATTAGTGCCACCTGCTAACTGCACGTATCCCGGTAATTTAGCTGCCAAAACTTTTTGCCCTAATTTCACCGTGGCTAAAGTGGTGCCATCACCTATATCACCACTCATCGGACGGCCGTCGGTTTGCCAAATTAGAGCACAATTACATGGGGCGATCGCGTCATACAAGGCGTGCAGGTAATCAATCATACCTTCGCCATCGGGACAGCTAATCGCTACTAACTTCAAGCGTTTAGTCCACGGTGAAATTGCTTGCCACAATCGCCGAAATTCTGTCAAACGCCCTACTTTAGTATGTATTTCTACAGCATCAACCCCAGTTGACAGGATCAATGGTGCGATCGCTTCTGGTGTTGATACATAGGAGGATGTATAAATTATCTCATATGGACAAGCTGGAATGCAACGACCACAGCCGTAGCATTTTTCGGAAATGACTCCTGAAAAATCCTCTTGTATATTGCTAAATTTAATTGCCCGTGCTGGACAAATTCTTTCGCATGGTCGGTGGCAATCTGGGGGACACTCTGTTGAGTCAAACTTTGCTTTGCGAAAATGCGGATCTTCACCATCGTTGAGGCTAACCATCAAAAACGGTGATTTTCCTGTGTTGCCAAAGCCTCGCTCTTTGGCATCCTTAGCAAATTTGGTAGCAACTTGTAGCGCCTCTCTCGCTGCGGCGATTACAGCTGGATCGGCAGCCACATCTATGCAGTCAGCGCCAGCCAAAGTGTAGGCTAATGTTAAACTTCTGACCGCAGGCAGATGCTGGAAACTGGCTCCGCAGATGAGCTTGAACCAGTGACCTTCTTTTAGAGATAGTAATGGGTCGAGGTGATCAGTCACATTTCTATTATGCTACGTGACTGAAAAATGTTGGAAGCAATTGCTCAATTTAATTGTGGTTGTTGTAGGGGAATTTCAATGGTAAAATTGGCTCCTTGTCCGGGTAATGAGGTGCAAGTGAGCTTGCCTTGATGTTTTTGCACTACAATTTGGTAACTAATCGATAATCCCAGTCCACTGCCTTTGCCTACAGGCTTTGTGGTAAAAAATGGGTCAAACACTCGCGATCGCACCGACTCATCTATACCGGAGCCATTGTCGGCTACACAAATCTTTACAGTATCTGAGTTTGTTAGCATCGTGCGAATGTGAATTTGGGGTTTAGTCAAGAGGAGCCAGCGCGTTGCGGAGGTTCCCTCCGTTGTAGCGACTGGCGTTCCAGAGTCCATAGTCAATAGTTCGGGGATTTTGACTATTGACTCTTGACTATTGAACGGCAGGTGCTTTATGCCGGGAGACCCGTCCACCGCACTGCCTCCTCTTGACTCATCCAAAGCATCAATCGCATTGTTCAACAGATGCATAAAAACCTGGTTGAGTTCACTGACATAACAGCTAACTAGGGGTAAGTTGCCGTATTCTTTCACTACCTCAATAGCAGGACGATTTGGTGTTTCCCTTAGCCGATGTTGCAACATTACCAGGGTGCTGTCTATACCTACATGGATATCAACCTGCTTCATCTCGGCTTCGTCGAGACGGGAGAAGTTTTGTAGTGCCTGAACAATAGAACGGATGCGATCAGATCCTCTGTACATCGCACCCATGAGGTTTTGCAGATCGTTAATCAAAAAATTCAGGTCTATCTCTTTGACGATTGTTTGAATTTTTGGTGTCGGATTTGGATATTCCTGCTGATATACCTCAATTAAATTCACTAAGTCTCGCACGTATTGACTGGCATATTCGAGATTACCATAGATAAAACTGATTGGATTGTTCACTTCATGGGCAATTCCTGCTACTAAATTTCCTAGTGCTACCATTTTTTCGCTTTGAATTCTTTGGACTTGAGCAGCCTTCAATTCATCAAGAGTTTCTTGTAATAAAAAATTTTTTTCTTGCAGTTTATTTTGTAACAAGCGTAAATTGATTTGATTTTCTATTCGCAATATAACTTCTGCACCATGAAAAGGTTTAGTGATATAGTCTACTCCACCCACATCAAAGGCTTTGACTTTATCCAAAACATCATCAAGAGCGCTAATAAAAATGACTGGAACTTGGCAAGTTTGATCATCAGCTTTCAGTTGCCTGCAAACTTCATAGCCATCCATTCCTGGCATGTTAATATCTAGCAAAATCACATCTGGTAATACCATTTGACAAGCGGTAAGCGCCATTTTCCCGTTTAAAGCCTTGCGAACTTCATAACCTTGTGCAGTCAACATTGCTGACAAAAGACGCAAGTTATCTGGTGTATCATCAACAACCAGAATATTTACTTGGTAATCTTTCTCTTGATTGAAATGCATTTTAGTCATATGTAAATTTATTTTTGCAAACTATTTTGATAGTGACAAAAATCAATTTTTGTCTTGATTAATTTCTCAGATATATTAGTTTTCTCACATTTATTTTTTGATCATCAGGGTTTTATCATAGTAAATAATGACTAGAAAAAGATATGTAAGCACAGTAATTATTACGTCCTTGTTGTTTAGCTTGATACAATGCTTGTTCGCTAGCTGCAATTAAAGTATCTGGTGAATATTGATGACTGGGTAGACAAACCGCAATACCAATACTTAATGTTAGATATTCACTTACAAAAGATGCAGAATGAGCTATTTTTAGTTCTTGTACTTGCAATTGAATATTTTCGGTTACTCGCATGGCTCCAGAAAAATTTGTGTTTGGTAAGATCACAGCAAACTCTTCTCCTCCGTAGCGAGCTACTAAGTCTGCTGGACGCCTAACTGCACTTTTAATTGCTTTGGCTACATGTGTTAAACAAGTATCACCAGCTACATGACCGTAAGTATCATTATATAATTTGAAATAGTCGATATCGCATAACATAAATGCTAGAGGAGTTTGCTCTCTGGCTGAGCGTTGCCACTCTCTTTGCAAGTAATCATCTAAGTAACGACGGTTAGCAACCTCTGTTAAACTGTCTAACAAAGCCATTGCTTGCAATTTTTCGTTAACTTCTTGCAGAGTTATTTCTGTATTGCGGCGTTTTTCAATTTCCAATCGCAATAACGAATTTTGCTCTAAAAGTTTTTGGTTAGTTTCTTGAAGTTGCATTTGTAGGCGCTGGATAGTTAGTTGATTCTGCACTCGCACTACTACTTCTTCAAACTGAAAAGGCTTGGTAATGTAGTCTACGCCACCCATTTTAATTCCTTTTACTTTGTCTGTAACATCATCTAAGATGCTGATAAAAATCACAGGAATATTACATGTTTGTGGGTTAGATTTTAGACGTTGACATACTTCATAGCCGCTAATATCTGGCATATTAATATCTAGCAAGATTAAATCTGGTGCTAGAGTTTGACAGGCAATCAAAGCCATTTGCCCGTTTAAAGCTTTACGAACTTGATAACCTTCTTCAGTAAGTATAGTAGATAACACACGCAGATTATCTAGCTGATCGTCAACGATGAGAATGTTACCTTGATTGGCAGATGCTGGCTCTTGATTCATTGCTGTTACCCCAGTGAAAGCTTGATATTTACCATTGAGGTGCAGTAGCAATTAAGTTTAAAACTAATTCTGGTTCTATGGCACCAGAAAACAAAAGTCCTTGAGCAAAATCACACTTTAAATTTTTCAGTTGAGTTAACTGGTGTTGGGTTTCGACACCTTCAGCAATTACTATCATCCCCATCGAATGAGCAATGCCAATAATTGCTGGTACTAATCCCATATTCTGTTGATTTTCCTGCATACGTTTGACAAATGACTTATCAATTTTGAGGGTGTTTAAAGAAAAGCTATGCAGGTAGCTTAAAGAGGAATAGCCAGTGCCAAAGTCATCCATAACTAATTTTATTTTTCGCTCTTTTAGTTCATAAAGAATAGTTTTGATAACATCACTATTTTCTATAAGTAAACTTTCAGTAATTTCTAGCTCTAAATTGGCAGGATTTATTTTAGTTTCATCAAGGATTTGGTCTATTTCAGCGAGAAAATTAGGTAGAGAAAACAAACGTGGTGAAAGATTGACACTAATAGTCAGGCTATTCAGGTTTTTGTTTGTAGCTGGATGATTTTGCAACAGACGTAAAGTCTGGCAAGCTGATTGCAATACCCAGATGTTGATATGATTAATTAAACCTGTTTCTTCTGCTATAGGAATAAATGCTGTAGGATAAACTAGTCCTTTTGTCGGATGCTGCCAACGGATCAGGGCTTCAAATCCAGCGATCGCACCTGTAGTTATACAAATGATCGGTTGATAGTGAACTACAAATTCTTGGCGTTCAACTGCTCTTCTCAGATCATTTTCTAACTCTAAAAGCTGAGAAACTTCCTGATGCATAGCAGGGTCGAAGACATGATATCTAGCTTTTCCCAGAGCCTTAGCACGATACATTGCCGTGTCAGCATCTCTTAGCAAGTACTCTGATTTTTCATAGTTATGATTGCCCCAATTAATCCCAATACTCGCATTAATAAATACTTCATATCTGAACAACTTAAAAGGCTGTGATAATTTTTTGAGAATACATTCGGCTACTTCGATTGCAGTGCTGATATCTGTGATGTTTTCTAAAAGAATAGCAAATTCATCGCCACCAAATCTTGCTAAAGAATCAAATGGGCTTAAAGATGCTTGCAAGCGACGAGCGATCGCTATTAGCAATTCATCTCCTACTAAGTGACCAAGAGAATTATTCACGACTTTGAAGCGATCGCAGTCTAAAAATAGAACAGCAAAGTGATAATCAGATTCTAGCTTGGCACGATTGAGAGCTTGTTCTAGTCGCTTGATAAATAAAACTCGGTTAGGTAATCCGGTCAGCGAATCATGCAATGCTATATCTAGCAATTTAGTTTGTAGTTGCTGACGTTGATTAATTTCTTGTTGGAGTTTATAGAGAGCTTTTTCTAGCTGCGAAGTGCGTTCGTTTACTCTATTTTCTAATTCGGTGTTGAGTTTCAAAATTTCTAGTCGTGCTGTCCTCAACGCCAGTTGATTTTCCACACGCACCAAAACTTCTTCAAATTCAAAAGGTTTTGTGATGTAGTCTACCCCACCTACCTGAAAAGCTTTTACTTTATCAAAAACATCTTCTAAAGCGCTAATAAAAATTACTGGAATATCGGCAGTTAGCCTACAAGCTTTCAAACGCCGGCAAATTTCATAACCATCAACCTCTGGCATCATAATGTCTAGTAAAATCAGATCTGGTAATAATGTTTGGCAAGCAGTAAGTGCCATGTACCAGTTCAATGCTTTGCGAACGCCATAACCTTCCCTTGTCAGGAGCGAAGATAAAACTCGCAGATTATCTGGCATATCATCAATAATCAAAATGTCTTTTTTTTCAAAGTATGATCGTTCGTAATTCATTTGTAAAAATATCTGCACAACCGACTTATATAGATTTAGCCTAATTTTTGTCAGTGTTAGGTTTAATGCGATCTGGATACATCTACATTTCACCCCTTTTTGTTGTGTAATAAATTTATGTAGGGTGAAATAATTGTTTGTCAGAAATTCATCGCATCATTGAGACTTTGTCTAAGAAATGGAGAATTCTGCTGAGTCGTGATAGAACCTGATTACAACCTGCTACTCAAAAATCCATGAATAACCTTAATAGTTTTGTATAAAACTGTTTAGTTAAATATACTAGTATTTTTAATCTTGTCATAGCCTTCTATACTTAAGCTTTAAATTCTAGTTATAACACTTAACTTGATTCAGTTAATATGCCAATTTTTCAAAATATTTTAGAAATAAAAGTAAAAATTATTTACTTTATTTAACATTAATGTTTAGATTCTCAAAAATTAGCTAGAAATTATTACTTTTTTAGGCTTTGTTTAAAAAAATGATTTTTTTTACAAAAAACTTAAAAAGACTAGCTGTGATTCTAGCTAGTTTAAAAAATATTTTTACTATTTAAATTTTGCACCAGTTGTAAAAAGCTTCTATTAAAACTTTAAGCACCGACGCCGTGCTTCTTACGCTGGTTCCTACAACGCTTAGTTTTAAAGTTCACCACGGAGCATGGGGTTGGGGGGAAGCGTTCCAACATATACCTTTACGGGAAGACGCCCAGAGGGCGTCTACAGGAACCTCCGTAACAGACTGGCTTTCCATAAGAAACTCTTGTGCAGGTTTCTCAACCCGCCCGTACGGTGGTTGGTTGTTTAATACTGCTTCTCTAGTTTCCCTTACTCACCCCAATACCTTCTACTTTCTTCTTTCCTAGGGATACAGTGGCGATTGATCGATACTGCCAATGTTATTTAAAGGCCAAAAACGAATTATGGCACGACCAATGATATTTTCACGCGGAACAACACCCCAGCAGCGGCTATCATAGCTGCTATTACGATTATCACCCAATACTAAGTAGGAGTTTGGAGGTATTGTCACTGGTTTGGATAGAAAAGGTGGTTGCGAACCTGACGTGCAAACATCTATTACTGTGCGCTGTGAAGAGGACAAGTACCTTTCTTCTGGGAGGGGCTGGTTATCAATATAAACTCTACCATTTCTTATTTCTACCTTTTCTCCCGGCAAACCAATAATACGCTTAATGAAAGCATCTTGATATTGTTCTTGCTGTAATTCTTTTGTAGGTGAAAAGACTACAATATCCCCTCTTTGTGGATTAGAAAAGTTATAACTCAACTTATCGACAATAATTTTATCTGCCTCCCACTGATTGGGTGAACCATGTAAGGTTGGTTCCATTGAACCAGAAGGAATCCAGCGAGCTTCGGCGACAAAGGTGCGAATACCCAAAGCTAGCACGATGCTTAATACAATAGTTCTACCTAGTTCTGCAATCCAGGAACTATCGGGTTTTTGGCTAGAGTTGTTATCAGACACTTGATTTTGCATGAAGTTACTTGATTAGAGAAGATGCAGCTAGTTAACTCGTCTGCTTGGGGATAGTATATTTTTAATCTTAACTGTACAAATTTGCTTTCTAAGTGATGTTGTGATCTTGATAGGCTTAATTCATAGTTAAAACGAGAAATTTTTTGTGACGAATATTATGGAAAGTAATCGCTAACAGTCCAATTAAGTTTAACCTAAAGGGATAATTCTTTTTCACTGGGGTTTAAAGGTGTAAGGGTTTGAGGAAATAAAGATGTAAGAGTGTATTTTGAATTTGATTTTTCCCTATACTGCCATACCCCTGCACTGCCACACCCTTATTTTCTTACACCCCCCACTCATTTACACTTCCACACTCCGCCCTCACAGGGTACTGTGTAACAAATAGCTCTTGTCTTAACGCTAGATCATCCATGTCATCTCCTACTAGTTTGCTGATTCGTCGTGCTCGGATAATTTTACCCAATGGAGAATTAATGATTGGGGATGTGCTGACGCGCGATCGCCAGATCGTCGAAGTCGCACCAGAAATATCCACGACCACAGCGCCGCTCAAAGAAATTGACGCAGAAGGGTTAACTTTGTTGCCAGGCGTCATCGATCCACAGGTACATTTTCGGGAACCGGGACTAGAACATAAAGAAGACCTGTTCACTGCTACTTGTGCATGTGCCAAAGGTGGAGTCACCTCCTTTTTGGAAATGCCGAATACCCGTCCCCTCACCACAACAGTGCAAGCGCTTGATGATAAGTTGCAGCGTGCTCAAAATAAATGTCTTGTCAACTATGGCTTTTTCATTGGGGCGACAGCAGAAAATTTGCCAGATTTGCTCCTGGCTAACCCAACTCCTGGGATCAAAATTTTTATGGGGTCAATGCATGGTCAGTTACTGATAGACCAACAAGAGGTTTTAGAGGCAATATTTGCCAAAGGAAACCGCCTCATTGCTGTTCACGCCGAAGACCAAGCGAGAATCAACCAACGACGCAAGGAATTTGCTGGAATTAGTGATGTAGCAGTTCATTCTCAAATCCAAGATAATCAAGCAGCACTGTTGGCAACTCAGCAAGCATTAAAACTTTCGCAAAAATACCAACGCCGTCTGCATATTCTGCATATGTCTACGGCGGAGGAAGCAGAGTTGCTGCGTCAGCATAAACCGGACTGGGTAACGGCTGAGGTGACACCCCAACATTTATTTTTAAATACCAGTGCATATGAAAAGATTGGTACATTGGCACAGATGAATCCGCCGTTGCGATCGCCCCACGACAACGAAGTCCTTTGGCAAGCTTTGCATGACGGTGTCATAGATTTTATTGCTACCGACCATGCACCCCACACCTTAGAAGAAAAAGCGCAACCATACCCTAATAGTCCTTCGGGAATGCCAGGGGTAGAAACTTCTCTACTCTTAATGCTAACAGCAGCGATGCAAGGGCGATGCACTCTTGCCCAAGTTGTTAACTGGATGTCAACCGCTGTGGCTAAAGCATATGGTATTGCTAACAAAGGGGCGATCGCTGTTGGTTATGATGCTGATTTAGTCCTTGTAGATTTAAATACCTATCGTCCAGTTTTACGCGAAGAATTGTTAACCAAATGTGGTTGGAGTCCTTTTGAAGGTTGGAATCTGACTGGATGGCCCACTTACACAATTGTCGGTGGTCAGCTTGTTTACGAAAAAGGCAAGTTGCATACACAAGTGCGGGGACAGGCTTTAACATTTGGTCAATAGTTAATAGTCATTGGTCGGCGTTGCTGAATCAAGATATGAATTTACAATTCACGGGTATGTAGAGACGTAGCATTGCTACGTCTCTACAATGATTTGGCATCGAACTACAAAAATGTATGCACACATAATTCAT
>NZ_JACAEU010000162.1:0-34283 GCF_013388695.1 Fischerella sp. | reverse complement strand
GTCTCTACTGTTAGCCAATATTCGCTCTTTTTTGCCAGCAAATTTATCAGCAAAGTTGTCAGATACAGCTTTGACGGGAATTATTGCAGTTTTTGCCGTGATTCTGGTTTGGACAACTTCTACTGTTTTGACTAGCAAACCTACTGAAATCGCCACTGCTCCCCCTCCCCCTACTCCCTCCATTTCCCCCACTCCAGAAGTAGCCCCTCCTGAAGAAGCGCCTCCACCAAGCGTAACTACTCCACCAGAAACGCCACCACCAATTGCAGAAGAACCCACCCCACCAGAGGAAATCACCCCACCGCCACCGCAAGAAGAACCAGAACCAGAAATCACTCCTACGCCGACACCAACACCAACTCTCGTGTTAACACCAGAACAAACTTTGATTGCAACGATTGAAAATCAAGTAGCAGAAATTAGCGATCGCTTTGCCTCTGGACTCATACAATCGATACAAGCAAACTTTCTCACTAGCAGTCTAAATATTAAAATTAGTGATGATTGGTACACCCTTAAAGAATCTCAACAAGACAAACTAGCAGCAGAGATTCTCCAACGTTCTCAAGAATTAGACTTTACCCATCTAGAAATTACCGACTCTCAAAATAGGTTAGTAGCCCGTAACCCAGTTATTGGTACTGAGATGGTGATTTTTAAACGACGAGCGTAATATGGGGAGATGAGGAGAATAACCACTAACTACTAACTACTAACCACCAACCACCAACAACTAACTAAAAACTGGTTCCGGCTGAATTGGTAGCCAAACGGTAAAAACTGAGCCAACACCTACGGTCGATTCTACCTCAATTCGACCCCGATGCAGTTCCACAAGTTGTTTAGTTAACGCCAAACCTAGCCCAGTACCTTCGTAACGGCGACGATAGGGTGTATCGAGTTGGTGAAATTTTTCAAATAGTAGTGGTAACTGCTCTTGAGGAATGCCAATACCAGTATCTTCGATTTGAAACACAGCTGTATCGTCTTCCACCCACAACCGTAAAGTGACGTTACCACCTTCTGGTGTGAATTTTATCGCATTAGTTAGTAGATTCCACAATATCTGCTCGACTCGTCTGACATCAGCACTAAAGCGATCGCGTTGTTGATCTATAAGTAAATCTAGCTTGAGATTGACTTGCTGACTTGTTGCTTTTTCTAGCAGCGATGCAACTGTCTTTTTGGCTATTTCTGCCAAAGAAAATTCTGTAATATTTAAAACTGCCTTACCTGCTTCTATCTGTGATAAATCCAGAATGTCATTAATCATTTCTAAAAGATGTTCTCCACTATTGTGGATGGTTTGCAGGTATTCTCGCTGTCGCTGATTTAACTCTCCAAAAGACCAACGCAGTAAAGTTGAAGACATACCTATTACGTGAGTCAAAGGCGTGAGCAATTCATGACTAATGGTAGCTAAAAATTCACTTCTGAGGCGACTAGCGGCTTCAGCAGCAACTAAAGCGTCATGCAGTGCCATTGTGCGCTCAATCACTCGTTGCTCAAGACTTTGTTTTTCTTGGGTGAGCGATCGCGTTAACTCAGCTTGGTGAATGGCGATCGCTAATTGTTCGGCAATAGAAGTCAGCAAGCTTTTTTCATTCTCAGTCCAATGGCGTGGAGTATGGCACTGATGAGCAATTAATAGCCCCCAAAGTTCGTCTTCAAACACAATTGGCGCTACGAACTTAGCCCGGACTTTGATATTCCTTAAAAAACTCAAAAAACACTCTTCCAAAGCATAAGTTTTTTCGACATCATCCACAGCGACAGTAAAGCCTTGGCGATATTTTTCCCAACATGGGGAATTAGGCGCAAAGCAATGGTCTTCTTGATAATTTAACACCGAGGGGATGTCATCCTTAGCGCGGGATTCGTAAATAATACAACTCGAATGTTGTACTAAGCTGGATGAAGATGAAAACCCAAGGGTATGATTATTAACTTCACCAAAATTGGGAATTCTCAGACTAAACGCCTCATTATTTGGTGATTGCTGATTTTGCTCTCTAAATTGGAATGTTACATAATCGCTAGGTAAATTTTCTGGAGGATATAACTTGACAGATAAATTACTTTGAGGGTTAAATCTCTCAGAGCGATCAAAAAGCTCTACTTCTTGTGGATGAATTAGCTTACAGATGACTAATCGATCTAATTCCAAAAACTTCTGTACCTGCTCAATTGCTGTCACCATAATTACCGACAAATCCAGACTTTGGCGGATCTGAGTTGTTACCTGATTTAACAGCCGCTCTTGAGCAAGTTGTTTTGTGAGGGCATCTTCTACTGGTTTACAAACAGAAACATCAGGAGTTGTTGAGACTTGTTGTGGTTCTGCGATCTCCTGGTTAATCTGTGGTAGGAGAACTTCTAACAATAACAACGTGAATTGACTTTGGAGTTTAACATCATTAGGAGCGAGAATTTGACGATAATGTTCAATTTTGTGGTATTGCTGAGAATCACATCCGAATAATTCCTGCAATTTCACTGTAAAGGAGGCGATCGCCTGAGAATCGAATGTCAAATGCACATTCAGCTTTGAGTCAGGAAACTGCCTTTGCTGTGTATGAGTTTCCTCCTCAATCGCGTGCGGGGTTTCCCAAAGTTGATGAGATTGGCCTGTGACTGGCGTAGAGTAGAGAATTTTTCTTTGCTTTCCCGACTCTACAAACTCCGTCATTTCCTCTGATTTACCCACTAATAGCGCACTAAACCCCTGAGAAATGACAATCGTAAACTTTTGCTTTTGCCATTCATCTGGGACGCTAAACTGCGTCAACACAGCTTCTGTGAGAACCATAGATTCACTTCCCACTGCTTGAGCCATTTGCTCTAACAATTCACCAAGTTGATTAAATACATTTGTAGGCAAGGTGCGAGAAAAGCTCAAGTCGGAAGAATTAAGCATGTTCAAAAATTATTTAAGAGAGGCTGGATGCAGTTGCTCAATAACTTTTTATTTTCTTCTAACCAACAGTTTAAGACGTTAATACAGAAATATGCATCGTATTAGTACCACCTCAGGAGGTTGGAACCCTCAGTCAGAAGGTGTAAGTTTTATAGAACAAACTCCAGCTCCGTTTGTACTACTTACGGCTGCTGATACCGATATTCAAACTCTCGCAGCTGCGGTTCCCCACTTAAGCGCAACATTTCCTGAGTTTAGAGTTGCTAACCTATTGAACTTGCAGCATCAAATTAGCATTGATACTTATGCTGAGCAAGTTTTAGAGCTTGCCCAAGTAATTGTTTTGCGCTTGCTAGGAGGGCGTTCCTACTGGGCCTATGGGTTAGAAGTAGTCCAGGAAATTGTGCAACGTAATGGTACAACCCTAATTGTAATGCCAGGAGATGATGCTCTCGATCCTGATTTAATCTCTCACTCTACTTTACCCTTAAGTACTGTTAACCAAATATGGCGTTATTTCAGTGAGGGTGGTGTAGAAAATATCGTCAATGCTTTGGAATTTATCGCCGATACTTGCCTGTTGACTTCGTTTAATCCACCACCTCCCAAGTCAGTTCCACGTGTCGGTTTGTATCCTTGGCAAGGGGCATCGGGCATCGGGCATCGGGCATCGGGCAATGGGCAATGGGCATCGCTCAGAAAACCAATCCCCATTGCCCCTAATCCCCACTCCCTGCGGTTGTGGGGGCCCCGAGTTCCCCAATCCCCTAAAGTCGGCATCCTCTTCTACCGTGCCCATTATCTGGCGGGAAACACGAAGGTAATCAATGCTTTGTGTCAAGCCTTGGCACAGCGAAATTTAGAACCAGTACCAGTTTTTGTTTCTTCGTTACGTGAAATCGATGTCCAACAAGAGTTGAGCGAGTTTTTCCAACCTAAAGACTCAAACCAAATTGCCTTGCTGCTGAATACAACCAGTTTTTCTCTAGCACGATTGGAAACAGAAGTACCTCAAATCGATCTGTGGCAAAAGTTGGATGTGCCTGTATTGCAGGTGATCCTCTGTGGCGGATCTTTGGAACACTGGCAGTCCCAGTTTCAGGGGCTTGCACCCCGCGATATCGCGATGAATGTGGCACTGCCAGAAGTCGATGGACGGATTATTAGTCGGGCTGTGTCTTTTAAGGCTGTGCAAAATCGGCATCCTCAATTAGAAACTGATGTGGTGGTTTATGAACCCGTGCGCGATCGCATTGAGTTTGTCGCCGAACTAGCAGCTAATTGGGTACGCCTGCGTTCTAAGCCGCCCCAAGAACGGCGCGTAGCTCTAATTTTGGCTAATTACCCCACCCGCGATGGGCGTATTGCCAATGGTGTAGGTTTGGATACTCCAGCTAGTTGCGTGGAAATTATCAAAGCTTTATCTGACGCTGGGTATGAGGTGGAAGACATGCCTAATACTAGTGACGAATTAATACAACGTCTTGCTGCTGGGGTAACGAACGATCCAGAAGGTAGGGAGTTGCGTCCGGTGTGGCAAAGTGTTTCTACCCAGGAGTATCAGGAGTATTTCGCTTCTTTGCCGGAAGGTGTGCAAAAAGGTATTTGCGAAAGATGGGGAAGTGTTTTTGAAACGAACCACAAAGACACGAAGGACACGAAGGAAGAAATAGAGAAAGAAAATAATTATAATTTTCCCCCCTCTCCCCCTTGCCCTCTCCCCCACTTTTTCCCCATTCCCGGTATTCAACTCGGTAACATCTTCGTGGGAATTCAGCCTGCGCGTGGCTATGATATTGACCCCAGTTTGAATTATCATGCGCCAGATTTGGAACCAACCCATGCTTATTTAGCTTTTTATTACTGGGTGAGGAAATGTTTCGGCGCGGATGCTGTTATTCATGTAGGCAAACATGGAAATCTTGAATGGCTACCAGGTAAAAGTGTGGCTTTATCGAGTAGTTGTTATCCAGAAGTGGCTTTGGAGGCGCTGCCACATTTGTATCCGTTTATTGTCAACGATCCTGGTGAGGGTTCACAAGCTAAACGTCGCGCCCAAGCGGTAATTGTGGATCACCTGACGCCGCCGTTGACTCGTGCAGAACTATACGGTGCTTTGCAACAGTTGGAAAATTTAATTGATGAGTATTATGAAGCAGAAAGTTTAGATCCACAACGTTTGCCTGTAATTTGCGATCGCATTCGAGAACTGGTTGTTAAAGAAAATCTTCACTGTGATTTGGAAATCGGGAATAGGGTTGGGGGAATAGGGAAACCAATTACCAATGACCAATTACCAATTACCAAAATAGACGGTTATCTTTGTGAGTTGAAAGAAGCTCAAATCCGCGATGGTTTGCACATTTTTGGGCAATGTCCAACCGGAAGGCAATTACGAGATTTAATTGTAGCGATCGCCCGTCATCCCAATCGCCATCATATCGGGATTACCCGTGCCATAGCTCAAGATTTAAGCTTAGATTTTGACCCCTTGACAGCAGATTTCAGCACTCAGCTATCAGCTAACAGCTGTAAGATTCTACTGGAAAAATTTCAGCGTACCTGTTACACTATCGGCGACGCAGTTGAAGTTTTAGAAACACACGCCGCTAAACTCGTAGAAAATCTCATCACTCCCCCCATCACCCCTACCCTACGGGAAGCCGCCCGGAAGGCGTCTACACCCCATCTCCCCACCTCCTCTATCCTCCACTGGATACACTCCCACCTCCTTCCTTGTTTGCAACAAACCCACCAAGAAATAACTCACTTGCTGCGTGGACTGGACGGTAGGTATGTTCCCAGTGGCCCTGCTGGCGCGCCTACGCGGGGGCGTCCGGAGGTTTTGCCTACTGGGAATAATTTTTACTCTGTCGATATTCGCGCTATTCCTACAGAAACAGCTTGGGATGTTGGCAGAAAAGCAGCTGAAACTCTAATAGAATGCTATACTCAAGAGCATGGGGAGTATCCAAAAACACTGGGATTATCCATGTGGGGAACAGCCACAATGCGGACTGGTGGTGATGATATTGCCGAAGCTTTGGCTTTGCTGGGTGTGCAGCCTGTTTGGGATGGTGCAGCACGGCGAGTAGTGGATTTTGAAATTTTGCCGCTGTCAATTTTGGGACGGCCCCGTGTGGATGTGACATTACGGATATCTGGGTTTTTTCGAGATGCTTTTCCTAATTTGATAGATTTATTTGACCAAGCAGTGGTAGCAGTGGCGGCGTTGAACGAACCACCAGAACAAAATCCTTTAGCAGCGCAAGTTCATCAAGAAACAGATTTTTGGACAAGACAAGGTTTGAGTTTAGAAGAAGCACAAGTGCGATCGCGCTATCGGATCTTTGGTTCTAAACCAGGTGCTTACGGTGCTGGATTACAAGGCTTAATTGAATCGCAAAACTGGATAGATGACCAGGATTTAGCACGCGCCTACATTAACTGGAGTTGCTACGCCTACACCTCAAGAAGAGGGGGTGAGGGAGAGAGAGGGAGAAAGAGAGAAGAGGGGAATGATCGCAACAATTCTTCCACTTCCCCACTCCCCCACTCCCCCAGTCCCCCAGTCCCCCACTCCTCCCTACAGGGAATTTCTGCTCCTGAAGCTTTTGAGCAACGTCTAGCGCAGATGCAAGTTGTGCTGCATAATCAAGACAATCGCGAACACGACATACTCGATTCCGATGATTACTATCAATTTCAAGGTGGTTTAACAGCGGCAGTACGTTCTGTACAGGGACAAAATCCCCAAACTTATTTTGGTGATAATTCATTAGGTGCTAAACCGCGAGTCCGCCGACTAAAAGAAGAAATCGCAAGAGTGTTTCGTTCTCGCGTAGTAAATCCTAAATGGATAGCAGGAGTTATGCGCCATGGTTATAAAGGTGCATTTGAAATGGCGGCTACGGTAGATTATTTATTTGCCTATGATGTCACAACCAAATGTGTGGAAGATCACATGTATGAGGGAATAGCACAGGCGTACTTATTCGATGCCGCTGTCAGTGAATTTATCCAGAGTAAAAACCCCCATGCACTGCGTGATATTGCTGAGAGATTATTGGAAGCAAACAAACGCGGTTTATGGGAAAATGCAAGTATACTGACACTAGAACGTTTGAGAAACTTAGTTCATCAAGCCGAAGCGATAATAGAACAAAAATAACCTGATGTATTAAAGTGGTGTAGGAAAAATCTATGGACAATCTTGCGTATTTGCACGTAGCTTTTGCATACGAAGAATCTCCATCCAGTGAATTGATTTCCTTCAGTTCTTTATTAAAGAATGCACCAGCACCTGAGTGGAGACGTCTTTCTGGCAAGGCTTGGAAGCATATGCTCCCCCTTGTTCTGGCATTATCTATTCTGAGTATTGTTGGTAGTGCTTTTGCACTAGAAAGAGGAGATCAAGGCCCTTCTGTTCGCTACTTGCAACAACGATTAAAAAATGCAGGCTTTTATGAAGCTCCCATTACACAAGTCTATGACTTTGATACTGAAGCTGCTGTTCGGCGCTTTCAAAGATCTGCTGGCTTAAAAGTGAATGGTGTCGCAGGATCAACCACCCTACAAAAATTAGATAACTGGCAGCAAGGTACAGTAAGTCGTCAAGGCAAAAAAACCAGTACTGCGAGTACCCAAACTCCAAAACTCAGTACTGTCAGTACTCAAACTCGAACAAGCAGTACTGTGAAGACTGCAACTACTAAACGCCGTAGTTCCAATTTATTGCGGAAAGGTGATGAAGGCGAAGCAGTCAGAACTTTACAAGAACGGTTACGAATAGCAGGTTATTATTACGGTAAAGCTACGGGAATATTTGGTCCAATTACCGAAGAATCTGTGAAGCGATTTCAAGAAGCTTACAATTTAGACGTTGACGGTATTGTTGGGCCAGCAACACTCCGCAAATTACCAGGAGTTGGCGTTGGTTATGGAGACGAAACACCCAAAAAAGTTAAAAATGTAGATAATCTCAGCGAAGGCGATCGCGGTGAAGCTGTCAGAGTTCTTCAGGAACAGCTAATTAAAGCCGGATATTTACAGGGAGAGCCAAATGGCTACTACGGGCCCTACACCGCAGAGGCTGTACAGCGGTTTCAAGCTGATAATTCCTTGACAGTAAGTGGTGTTGCAGGCCCAACTACCCGAGCCAAATTGCACAGTGTAGTGAACTCTACTTCCAAAAGCGAATTTAATACTCTGGAGATTCAAAGGCGACTACAGACGCGCGGCTTTTATAAAGGACCTCTAAATGGGGTGATGGGGGATGATACCAAGCGAGCTATTAAACAAGCTCAAGAATTTTATGGCATCAGCCTCAGTGACGTGAGAAGCGGAAGCTTCTAGCATCCGCTTGCCTGTATATGCTCACAGCCAACTGAAAATTACTCAAAGTTTCCCCTGTATAAGTCAATGTCAGCACCTGCCCTAATTAACAACCCAGGTGCTAAATTGGCATCAATGCCCGTTGGCACTTAGGACAAATCGCATGGATTGTTAGCTGGCAATCAAGAAGTTGATAGCCTTCTTTTTGGGCAGTTTTCGCACCAATTTTTAAAATAGAGTCGTTTTTGAACTCTATAGTCGTGTTGCACCTTACGCAAATCAGATGATGGTGATGATGGGGATAGGGCTGGTTCAATTCATAATGTTTATGGCCCTCTCCCAGTTCTAGTTCTCGCAAAATTCCCATCCGTGCCATCAACTTGAGAGTGCGATAAATAGTTGACAGGCTGATTCCTTCACCATCAGCTTCTAGCCGATGATACAAATCCTCAGCACTGAGATGTTCACCTTGCGGAAGATCCTGAAAAATGTGTAGAATTGTTTCTCGCTGGGGAGTTAATCGCCAGCCGCGTTCGTTAAGTTCTGCCTTGAGTGAAGTTGCTGTATAGACCGTCATACTAATTTTTCTCAACAAACCCTGTCAGCTGAGAATATAGCAAAACTTGAGGGTAATTTGCAACAAAGGTTGCTTATTGCGAATATTTGCTAAATGCTATGGGACAAGTTATGAAAGATTGATCGGAAATAAATATGAGTGCGATCCCCGTACTGAAAAACTCCTAAATAAAGCTGCGTTTCAGTTACAGTTCTATATAGATGCAAATAATTTGCCATAAGTTAATGAGAGGCTTTAAGAACGGGGATCAAAAATAGTTGGTTGTTGGTTGTTAGTTGTTAGTTGTTTGGAAGCACCACTAACTAACAACCATCAACAATCAACAATGAACCATTGACTAACTAAGAGACTCCAAATAGTCACGGATCAGGTTGCGCCGCTTCGGTTGGCGTAGCTTTTGCAGTGCTTTGGATTCAATTTGGCGTACTCGTTCCCGTGATAGGTCAAGAGCACGTCCGATTTCTGCCAGCGAGTAAGGATGACCATCTGCTAGTCCAAACCTCATCAGAATTACATCTCGTTCGCGGCTTGTTAAATCTGCCAAAAGATTCTGCAAGTCTCTTTGTAAAGATTCTCGCATTAACATATCCTCTGGTGTAACGCCGTCTGTTTCAAGCAATTCACCTAACTCTGTGTCTTTATCTTTACCAACTTTGGTTTCCAAAGAAACAGAGCGAGGCACTCTTAATAATACTTCCCGTACTTGGGCAGGTGTCATTTCTAACTCTTGTGCCAGATCTTCAAGAGTCGGAGTGCGACCTTTTTCTTGGGCAATTTTACGTTGAGCTTTTTTGATTTTGTTCAGCTTTTCTGTAATGTGAACAGGTAAGCGAATTGTGCGGCTAGAAGTAGCGATCGCCCGCGTGATTCCTTGACGAATCCACCAGTAAGCGTAAGTGCTGAAGCGATAACCTTTGGTTGGGTCAAATTTCTCTACTGCTCGCTCCAAGCCCAGAGTACCTTCTTGGACTAGATCTAACAATTCCAAACCGCGATTTTGATACTTCTTAGCAACAGATACAACTAGACGGAGGTTTGCCTTAATCATGTGTTCTTTGGACTGGAGTCCATCACTTTGAATTTTTTCCAGTTCCTCCACAGTCAACTTGGCAATTTCAGCCCAGCGCCGTTTTCCCTGTCCTAAAATTTGCTTGAGCTCGAACACGTCTACACCAGCAGCACGAGCCCACCGTTCTATAGAAGGACGATGTCCCAGTTCCGATGCCAGACGCTCCTGAATTTCAATTACCCGTAGATAGGGTATGAGTATTTCATCTCCTTGCTTGGCAGCATTAGACAAAACTATCCGCATCCGCAAGTAGCGCTGAACTTTTTGAGCTTCTGAAACCTCTTCATCCCGCCCTAACAGCCGAACCCGACCAATTTCCTGAAGATATAGACGTACCAAGTCTGTGCTGCGACGGTTCGCACCAACAGCAAAGCTAGTAGGGTCGGAAGAAACCATCTCCAACTCTTCCAGATCGTCTACTGGCAGTGCAGTTTCATCGAGTGTCAAATCCGGGTCGAACATTTGGGGGGATTGTTGGGATTCGTAGGCGGCATCTGCGTAAAAAGATGTTGCTGGCATAAGGATCGTCTCAATGGCTCCAGGTAACAATAGATTACGGTGAGTCAGCGCTGCAGGAGGGGAGGCAGTCCGGTGGACGGGTTCCCCGGCATAAAGGAACTGCTGTTTTCCCTCCGTAGGCGACTGCGTAGACGCCCCCGGGCGGCTTCTCGTAAAGTACCCGAAGGGTCAGCTAATCAACTGTTGCTATTGTTCCCGTGATTTACGAAGAACTAACACGGTTTACGGTGACCTTATAGGTTTTTTTGAAAAAAAGCCTACCGGTTTCATTTATTACATCTCCAAAACTCAGCTGCTCGGCTTCTCTCCCAATTGAACCAATAGCTATTCAAAGGCAAAGCCAGACTAGAAATCGCAAACCTCTTGGTCAAGATTTGAACTTTGATTTATCTTGACCGTTACTTTTGTAACGTGGTATAAACATATATTCAGTGGAAAACTTGTTTATCACAGCATAGTCATATCTACATAGCTATGCAGGTAATTTCCTGAAGGTTTGACAATTTTTCGTCAGGGTTTGTTGGGAATTGGTAAGGGTTAGTGGATAGTAGTTAGTGGTTAGTGGGAAGGACAACTACTAACCACTAACCACTAACTACTAACAAATTTAGTAGTTATATTCCGGCTTAATATCTCGTAGCATCAGTTCCTCAAGCGCCTGTCGAGGAGTGATTTCACCTTGGAGTAAGCGATACAGTTGTTCGGTAATAGGCATGGAAATGTTTTGCTGCTTGGATCTCACCATCAAAACCTCAGCGGTGTTAATTCCTTCAGCAGTTCCTTGTAAGTGAGCGAGAATTTCTGTGAGGGTTTTGCCACAAGCGAGTTGGTAGCCAACTTGGTAATTGCGACTCAAAGGACTATTGCAAGTAGCAAGCAAATCGCCTAAACCAGATAAACCATAGAATGTTTCCGGCTTTGCACCCCAATGGACACCGATGCGAACCATTTCTGTTAGACCACGGGTGACTAAAGCAGCTTTGGCATTGGTTCCTAACTGCAAGCCATCACATACACCAGCAGCGATCGCAATTACGTTTTTCAACGTTCCCCCCAGTTCCACTCCCAAGGGATCGGCATTGGTATAAACCCGAAAACGATTGGAAGAAAACACCAACTGCACAACCTCAGCAGCACTGGTGATACTGCTGGCCACTACCGTTGCAGCTGGTAATTCCTGTTGAATTTCTTGAGATAAATTTGGACCTGAAAGGACAACTACTGGATTTTTGGGGAAAGCTTCTTGCCAAATTTGCGATGGTGTGCAGGTTGTCTGGAGATCTAGGCCTTTCGTCGCTGTGACAAAAATTATTTCTTGAGAAAAGGGTAAAGACTGTACTTGAGAGATAACGTCTCTAACACCCTTCATCGAAACAGCTGACAGAATAATATCTGCACCTTCTAGCACTGCTGCCAAAGTTTCCGAACCCCGGCGCGACCACAGGCGTACTTGATGGTCGTTGGCTGTCGCCACAGTTGCCAAAGCACTTCCCCAAGCACCCGCACCCAGAATTACTACTGATTTTGGATTTGTCATTTGTCAAGAGTCAAGGGTCAAGATAAAAATTATGAATTATGAATTATGAATTATGAAATTTTCAGCATTCAGCATTCATCATTTTCACCTATTCCCAATTTCCCCATCTCCCCATCCTCATTTGCGGGGATAACGCTGCATCAATTCCCTGACTTGTTCAGCATGATATGAGCTTCTTGTCAAGGGTGAAGAGACAACTTGTAAGAATCCTAATTCTTCTCCGAATGACTTCCAAGCAGCAAATTGGTCTGGGTGGATAAACTGATCTACTTTTAAGTGTTTTTGAGTGGGTTGGAGATATTGTCCAATCGTCAAAATATCACAATCTACTGCGCGTAAATCTCGCATGACTTGGCGAATCTCCTCATCAGTTTCGCCCAGCCCGACCATGATACCGGATTTAGTATAAATAGAAGGCGCAAGTTGACGCGATCGCTTTAGTAATTCCAGTGTGCGATCGTAATTGCCTTGAGGACGGACGCGGCGATACAAACGCAGAACTGTTTCCGTATTATGGTTAAGAACTTCTGGTTGGGCTTGGAGAATTAACTCCAGCGCTTCCCAGTTACCGCACAGGTCAGGAATTAATACTTCGATAGTGGTTTTGGGTGAGATAGTGCGAATTGCTTCTATACAACGGCTAAACTGCAACGCACCCCCATCTGGCAAGTCATCTCGGTTTACAGAAGTGATCACCACATGATTTAGTTTCATGCGACGCACAGCTTCTGCCAGTCGTGGGGGTTCGGTAGGGTCTAGGGGTTTGGGTTTTTTCTCAAAGTCAATATCGCAGTATGGACAGGCACGCGTACAAGCTGGCCCCATAATCAAAAACGTTGCTGTACCAGCATTGAAGCACTCACCAATATTCGGACAGGACGCTTCCTCGCAAACAGTATTCAGGGCTAAATCCCGTAAAATTTCTTTAACATTACCAACACGCTCCCACTGAGGTGCTTTTACTCGTAACCAGTCTGGCTTAACAATCACAATTTGCTATCACCACTTTCAACTTATTAAAGTTAATGTTAGCAAGGTTCCGACAAAGGCTGAAGTATGAAGGAAAATCCCTTCTCTAACCTTTACTCTAGTGCTTAGCGTAGCCTTCATTTGAAATTTATCAAAGTTTGTGATAATTTCTATATATAGTGGCAATGATAGTGCCGGGATGTAGCGCAGCTTGGTAGCGCACTTCGTTCGGGACGAAGGGGCCGCTGGTTCGAATCCAGTCATCCCGATTTAATTTTGTTGTACATTAAAGAATTATTGTCCAGTTTTAAAGAATTAATGTTCCAAAGACTGGTATTCAATTGGGCTGAAATTAGCGAGCGTGATTAGCTGAGTGAACAACAGGCATTGGAAGAATACAAGGGGCAGCAAGGCAATGAGCGAGGGTTTCGGTTTCTCATCAGGATTTAAAAATAGCCCTTGCTTGTGCTTCCAGCGTGCGGTTCATCTGTTGGTTCAGTTCGATCTTGTCGTCGAGTGATGAAAAGATATGGGCGATCGCCCTTCAGAGACTGCTAATGTAGCAAGCAATTTGCTGATAGAGTTTCCCTACTCGCGTAAAAGCGCAGATAAAGAAGTTTTTTTGCGAATATCCATCATGCTTGCTAAAGATTCTTTATTGTCCTTATTGAAATTTTCTTCTGGTGGCAAAACTGTTATTACTGGTTGTGATTGTTCTGGCTTGGTAGTAGAGGATTTGGGAAGTGAAGGCGGTATAAAATTTGGCAAGTTTTTAGGAGGACGCGGTTCTTGTTTTTGGTGACGGCGTCCTTTTATGTATGATTGATGGCGGTTAAATTTTTTGTGAACTTTTTTTTGCCAGACTGGATAATTAAGCAGCTTAACTACTATAAAGCATCCACTCGCACAACTCATGACGATCGCACCCACCATCCACAAAGGGATGGAACTATTGGCTACATTTGTAGTTTCAGAAGGTGTAGGAATGGATGAATCTAAATCTACATGTTGTATAAATTCTGGTTCTTTACGTTCTACACGCCCTACGTGACCAAGACTGTATAGGGCAACAGTACCACTACTGAGAAAAAGTGTTAGCAGCCCACCTAAAAATAGCCAAGGACATTTTGCAAACAGGTGTATCAGAGAGTTTTCACTTATTTGTAGTTTAGACTTATTTGTTACAGTTTCAGTTGCGGATGCTTGCACTTCCGATGACTGCTGTACACTCTGAGTATTTTCCATGACTACTTTCAGATTTTTACCCCTCATCTCCTTGATTGTACTGGAGGAGTCAGCGATCGCGTATCCGTAGTAGAATCTCGGTTATCGGTAGCCATTTTATAAAGTTGAGGCTACTCAATCCGACATTTTCTCTAAAAAATAGTATCTTTTATTACTTCAATCAGTGCGATTGGGAAAATAAGTATTCCTATTCCATGACTTCTGGTGAAGAGTATCTTTCAACAGCCAATTGAATCAATTGGTCAACTAATTCTGGAAAGGAGACACCACTACGATCCCAGAGTAGAGGATACATACTCGTCGCTGTAAAACCCGGTAGAGTATTGATTTCATTAATCAATACTTCACCTGTGGCTTTCACGTAGAAAAAGTCTACCCTGGCTAATCCAGCAGCATCAACGGCTGCAAAAGCTTGCAAAGCCATTTCTTGAATTTGACGGGTAACAATATCAGGTACTGGTGCAGGTATGACTAAATCTGCTTTACCCTCTGTATATTTAGTTTCATAGTCGTAAAAATCACTTTTGTAAGTAATTTCACCGACCACAGAAGCTTTAGGTTGGTCGTTGCCTAAAACAGCACATTCCAATTCTCGGGCTACAACTCCAGCTTCGATAATAATGCGGCGATCGTAACTAGCAGCATTATCCAACGCTGCTTCTAATTCTTGCCGCGATCGCACTTTGGCAATTCCTACCGATGAACCTAAATTTGCAGGTTTGACAAAGCAGGGATAATCCAAAGTTGCTTCAATTTCATCGCACAGTTTCGGAAAAATACAAGGATTTGACCAAATTTGGGAACGATTCACCACCTTGTATTTTACTTGCGGCAGTCCAGCTTGGGCAAAAGCCATTTTCATGGCAATTTTATCCATTCCCAGTGCCGAACCCAATACCCCAGAGCCAACAAAAGGCACTTGCATCAAAGTCAGCAAGCCTTGAATTGTACCATCTTCACCGTTAGGACCGTGGAGAATCGGAAACCAAACTTCCACTTCCCCAACTTGCGAGGGAGATTGCCAACGACTCAGAGATTGGGTATCTGTAACTGATAACTGCGAACTATTACTATTTGATTGAGGATCGGAGGCAGAGTTAGGTAGTTGCAGCGGCTTTCCTGATTCTAAAACTTGTTGCGGCACTTTCCCTGCCAGCCAGCATCCATCTTTTTGGATGTAGAAAGGCAAGATTTCGTACTTGCTAGCATTTTGCCCTGAACTCAAAGCTTTGGCGATCGCCCGTGCTGAACTGATCGATACTTCATGTTCTCCTGAACAACCACCGAACAGCAACCCTACCCGCAGCTTTGTCATTTGAACATACCTCCACACCTTAAATGCAGATAGCGTATCACAACATGTTGGGGAATGGGGAATCGGTATCAGGGATCGGGGATAGGTGAAAATTATGAATGATGAATGCGATTGGGCTGAAAATTTCATAATTCATAATTCATAATTCATAATTTTTATGCCCCGATCCCTAGTTCTTACACTGGCAGCAACTCCGCCACCTCTACCGGTTCACCCGTCAAGCTAAAAGCACGTACTTCGGTAATTTTGACCTTCACTAACTTACCTTTGAGTTCGGTGATATCACCAGTAAAGAAAGTCAGGCGATTGGTGCGCGTACGTCCCATCACTTGCGTTTTATCTTTGGGATTTTGGTCTTCTACTAAAACTTCTTCGATGCGTCCCATATAACGCTGAGAACGCTCAGCTGCTTTAATAGCAACTAGGTGGTTAAGTCGTTGCAGGCGATCGCTTTTTACCTCTTCACTGATTTGTTCTTCCCACACTGCTGCGGGTGTTCCCGGACGTGGAGAATAAGCGGCAGTATTCAACTGATCAAAACCAATATCATCTACCAGTTTGAGAGTATTTTCAAACTGTTCTTCCGTTTCCCCAGGAAAACCAACAATTGCATCAGCACTAATCGCCGCATCCGGCACATACTCACGTATTTTGTCAATAATCCGGCGATATTTCTCGTGAGTGTAACCCCGCGACATGCGTTTTAACACCTCGTTATCCCCCGATTGGAAAGGAATGTGAAAGTGTTCGCATACCTTAGGTAATTCCGCACAAGCCCGAATCAATCGTTCAGTGAAATAACGAGGATGGCTAGTAGCAAATCTTATTCTTTCTATCCCCGGAACATCATGGATATAGTAAAGCAAATCCGTCAACGTATGCTTGTGCCTACCTTCCGGCGTTACCCCTGGCAAATCCCGCCCGTAGGCATCAATATTTTGACCTAGAAGCGTCACTTCCTTATAACCCAGCCGTCCCAGTTCTACCATTTCTGCCCGAATTGCCTCCGGTGTGCGAGATTGTTCCACACCCCGGACATTGGGAACTACACAATAGGTACACCGTTCATTACAGCCATAAATCACATTCACCCAAGCCGTCACCTTGCTATCCCGGCGCGGCTTGGTGATATCCTCCATAATGTGAATTGGCTCCGTTGCCACAACTTGGTTGCCGTCAAATACCTGTTGCAGCAAATCCTTCAGACGGTTAGCATGTTGCGGCCCCATTACCAAATCTAATTCCGGCACCCGTCGCAACAGCGATTCTCCCTCCTGCTGGGCAACGCAACCAGCAACAATTAACGTTAAATCTGGTTGTTCATGCTTGCGCTTCGCCTGTCTACCAAGATAAGAATATACCTTTTGCTCAGCATTATCCCGGATAGTACAAGTATTATAAAGAATTACATCAGCGTTATTTGGGTCTTCTGACCACTCAAAGCCCATGTCTTCTAAGATGCCAGCCATGCGCTCTGAGTCAGCCTTATTCATCTGGCAACCGAAGGTAGTAATGTGATAACAGCGGCGTGAAGTTGTCATGGGCAATTATACTTAAACACTAAAATTAAAAGGTTTTCTTTAATTGTATTAACTCTAGCTACCAATTACCAAAACATAGTCAACAGTCAACAGCCATTAATCAATCTTGACTACAACTCATCTTCATTTGTAGACTTCTTATTCTCAACAGAATAATTTATTTCCAACTGCTCCGCCGCACGATAACTTTTTTGTTGATTACCCCCATAAACAACCTGTAAACTTCCTCTCTTCTCCTCCTTCTCTTGGCGTCCTTGGCGTCTTGGCGGTTCATTTCTCCTCACACCTCTTCTTCTTGCCGAAGTCCCCTCCTCAGCCGTATCCTCAGCCACCACTTCATACAGAATCGCCTGCTTATTATTCTCCTTTCCCTTCCTTAAAACCCTCCCCAATCTTTGAATATATTCCCTAGCCGAACCCGTACCCGATAAAATAATCGCCACACTAGCCGCTGGTACATCTACCCCTTCATTCAACACATGGGAAGCAATCAAAGTTTTATACTCTCCTTCCCGAAATTTTGTTAATATCTCATGACGCTCCTTCACATGAGTTTGATGTGTAATCGCCGGAATTAAAAACTCTTGAGAAATCCGGTAAACAGTAGCATTATCAGCAGTAAAAATCAAAACCCTTTGGGGATAATGTTTAGCAAGTAAATTTGCTAAAACTCTTAACTTTCCATCCGTACCCACGGCAATTTCTTTGGCTTGGCGGTGCGCTAACATTGCCCTTCGTCCCACTTGCGATCGGGCACTCATTTGCACAAACTTTTGCCAACCTTGAAGACTCCCCAAAGAAATTTTTGATTGCT
This sequence comes from Fischerella sp., assembly GCF_013388695.1. Taxonomy (NCBI): domain Bacteria; kingdom Bacillati; phylum Cyanobacteriota; class Cyanophyceae; order Nostocales; family Hapalosiphonaceae; genus Fischerella; species Fischerella sp. Next base: position 16,446 of record NZ_JACAEU010000162.1, on the reverse strand, counting down.
GCAAAAAATCGTTACGGACTTGAATCAACTGATTGTATCTTTCACGTTCATGCTGCGATAGTTTCACCTTAATTTGCACTACTTCATGTTCTGCTAACGCCTTCCCCGCCAGTTCTTCAGCCCTTTTGCGGTATACTTCCGGCCCAATCAGGATATTCAAGTCCGCGTGTTTGCCATCGCTGCGTTCCGGTGTAGCCGAAAGTCCCAATCGATAAGGTGCGATCGCATATTCAGCAATCACCCGATTAAAATCCGTCGGCAAATGATGGCATTCATCAAAAATCAATAACCCATACTTATTTCCCAAGCTTTCCGCATGAATGGCAGCGCTGTCGTAAGTTGCTACCAGTATTGGCGTCTTATCCCGCGAACCACCCCCCAGTAACCCCACCTCCGCATCCGGAAAAGCTGCTAACAAGTGTGCATACCACTGGTGCATTAAATCTAACGTCGGCACTACAATCAACGTATGGCGCGGCGTCGCCTCCATTGCCATTTGTGCCAAATAAGTTTTTCCCGCTGCGGTAGGAAGCACCACTACCCCTTGTCTTCCTGCCAACTTCCACGCTGTCAACGCCTCAGTTTGGTGAGGGTAGGGTTCCATTTCCAAACTCGAAAGCAATTCGAGAGGATAAAATGCCTTAGCCTCATCGACAAAATTTGTATTGTCTGCCTGTAATGCTTCCACCAAAGGACGATATTGAATCGCCGGAATGCGGAATTTTTCAACTCTATCATCCCACACAGCATAATCTGTCCAAGCTTTGCCACGCGGTGGTGGATGCAAAATTAATGTGCCACGATCAAAAGTCAATGTCGGGGTACGAGCCATTTTTCGTGTTCTCCTCACTTTCTCATTAGCAATCGTGATTTTTTTGTTGGTGGTTGTTTGTTTTTTGGAACAAACAACCACCAACCAACAACAAAATACCACTGTAAGGGCGTAAAGCTTTGAACTACTAGTTCTGTCAAAGTGTAACTTTCAAAATTGAGTTTTCTTTGTGTCTTTGTGTCTACCCTGCGGGAAGCCGCTGCGCGTCTATGTGGTTCCAAAATAAATTTAATTAACCACCAAGACGCCAAGACACGAAGTCGATTAATGTCGATTTTTCACTCACCTTGACAGAGGTAATACTAACCACTAACTACTAACCAATAACTAAACGGTAAATACTGCTAGTAGAATGGAATCCCACGGTGTGGCTGGCTGTATCCAGGTTTACGAAGGAAGTTATCAGCATTTAAAAGAGAAATTTGTGTTGGGAAAAAGAGGATTGATTAAGATTAAAGGAAAGGGAGAAATGATGACTTATTTACTCAAAGGAGCGATCGCTAAGTAGAAGAAAGAAGAGGGAAGGAGAAAGATTGTGATTGATTGCTTCCTGTGCCCGGTATTTGATTTTTAATTATTTCTACTCACTTGATCGGGTGAAAATTATCTTTTGGCTACAAAAATTAAGAAAAATTTAAGATTAAGTTGCATGAACATTCATAGCAATAACGAAGTGAGGCAATAACATTTAATCTTGGCTGCCTCTGTTTTTTACTACTTTAGATATATATACAGCAAGTAACTGTTTGTTACGTATTTTCCGATGCAAAATAGATGTGGAAGGTCGCCCTAGTTGTCTAGGTGATTTTGGCAACAATCCTTTCAGTTAGCTGCACCAAAGGAGAACCCACCTTGAAAGGAATAAGCCCCCGCATAAAGCCCTATGTTGTAGTAATTATTACTGTTACTAGCTCTTTGCTGCTAACACTATTGCTACAGCCTTATCTGAAGCTAACTATTTTTTCAATGTTTTTTGCTGCTGTGGCGGTTAGTGCTTGGTATGGAGGCATAATACCGGGGTTTTTAGCCACAGCTTTATCTTGTTTGGCCATAGGGTATTTTTTTCTAGAGCCAATGCACTCACCCTTGGTATATGGTGTAGAAAATATCCTCCAGTTAAGCGTATTTGTATTGGTAACAACACTGATTAGTTCGCTGAACTCGGAGTTACGTAGTGCCAAACAGAGGTTAGAGATGAGCGTGCAGCAACTACAAGCGAACCAAATCAGATTTAGACGGTTTGTAGATGCCAACATCATCGGGGTAATTGTAGCGGATTTCAACGGCATGATAGTTGAAGCTAACGATGCCTTTTTAAAGATTGTGGGTTACACGCGGGAAGATTTGCTGTGTGGACGGGTACGATGGCGCGACATAACACCGCCAGAATACCAGCTCTTAAGCGATCGCCTCATTGCTGAACTGAGAACAAAAGGGGTGTGTACGCCGATTGAAAAAGAGTACATTAGCAAAGATGGTAGCCGTGTTCCTGTTCTGATTGGTGGTGCTTTATTGCCAGAATCGCCATCTCATCAACAAGAGATGATTGTATTTACTTTAGACATAAGCGATCGCCAACAGGCAGAAGAGGCGCTACGCCAACGGGAAGATCAACTGCGTCTGATTACCAACGCTGTGCCAGTTTTTATTTCTTATGTTGATGCTCAACAACGCTATCGCTTTAACAATAAAAAATACGAAGAATGGTATGGACTCTCTGCTATAGAAATTAATGGTAAGCATATTAAAGAAGTTGTGGGTGAATCAGTTTATGAGTCAATTCGTCCCCACGTAGAAACTGTATTATCAGGAGAACAAGTATCCTACGAAACTGAAATACCCGCTCAAGATGGCAGCAAGCGTTGCGTGAATGTCTCTTATGTTCCCCATTTCAATCAAGGGGGAAAAGTAGAAGGCTTTGTTGCCCTCATCAACGATATCACCGAGCGCAAACAGGCAGAAGCAGCCCTCAAAGAAAGTGAAGAAAGATTTCGTAAATTAGCAGAAAAAGTACGCGTAATTCCCTGGGAAGCAGACGCCACCACGGGCAATTTTACTTATGTAGGCCCGCAAAGCGTCGAGATTCTTGGTTATCCCTTATCAGACTGGTACACCGATAATTTCTGGGCGCAACACATCCATCCAGAAGATCGGGAGTGGGCAATCAATTTTTGTATCGATTGTTCGCGTTGCTTGGAAAATTACGAATTTGAATACAGAATGTTAACAGCAGATGGCAGAGTTGTATGGCTGTATGACATTGTGAATGTTGTGCGAGGAAAAGATGAACCGCAGCTGTTGCGTGGCTTCATGATTGATATTACCGAACGCAAACAAGCAGAGCAAGAACGGGAACAACTCCTCCTGCGGGAACAAACAGCACGTGCAGAAGCAGAAACCGCCAACCGGATGAAAGATGAGTTTTTAGCCACCCTTTCCCACGAACTCCGCACTCCCCTAAACGCCATGCTTGGTTGGACACAATTACTTAAGTGTCGTAAATTTGATGAAACGATCACAGCCAAGGCATTAGAAACAATTGACCGCAACACTAAGTCCCTGAAAATGTTGATTGAGGATGTTTTAGATGTATCGCAAATTATTAGAGGAACACTCCACCTCAATCTGCATCCAGTAGAACTGGTGTCAGTAGTGGAAGCAGCGGTGGAAATCGTGCGTCCAGCAGCTGCGGCTAAGGAAATTCAGATTGAGTGCAATTTCGATTCTGCACTAGGAGTAGTCATCGCCGATGCTAACCGCTTGCAACAGGTAATTTGGAATCTGCTTGCCAATGCTGTCAAGTTCACACCTCAAAGGGGAAGAGTAGATGTGCAAGTAGAACGCATAGATAATGGCGTGCAAATTCGGGTGAGTGACACAGGAGAGGGAATTTCTCCCCAATTTTTGCCCTATGTGTTTGACCGCTTCCGCCAAGCCGATAGTTCCAACACGCGATCGCACGGTGGATTGGGATTAGGGTTGGCGATCGTGCGCTATTTAGTAGAATTGCACGGAGGTACAGTTTCTGCCGAGAGTTCAGGACTTGGACAAGGAGCAACGTTTATTGTTAACTTACCGATGAGAGCTGTTGATGTGGATGTCACCTGTGAGCGAGAACAGCTTTCACTTACTTGTGAGGAAAAAATCGCTCAAAATATTATACCGTCTCTGAAAGGCTTGCGAGTGCTAACCGTTGATGATGAGGCAGATGCCCGCGAGCTAATTGCGACAATCCTTTCTGAGTATGGAGCAGAAGTTATGGCAGTTGCCTCCGCTCATGAAACACTAGATACCCTACCACACTTTCAGCCGCACGTGCTAATCAGTGATATCGGTATGCCCCAAGAAGACGGCTACACTCTCATTCGCAAAGTGCGATCGCTTCCCCAAAAGCAATGGCGAAACATTCCCGCAGTGGCACTGACAGCCCACGCCAGCCCAGAAGACCGAGTGGAGGCACTCTTAGCAGGCTTTCAGTTACACGTTCCCAAACCAGTCAGTCCCATCGAGTTAGCTGTGGTAGTTGCGAACTTGACTGGACGCACGTAGCGGGGAGGGGAGAGTGGGGATTGGGGATTGGGCATCGGGCATTGGAAATAACCAACAACCAACCACTAACCACTAACTACTAACTACTAACTACTAACTACTAACCACCAACTAATTACCAATGACTAATGACCTAAAATTAACTTAGTGTGTTCTTGGATTTGAAAGTGTCTGAGTCTGTGTCCCTTCGCGATCGCTATCTCGTCTTAATCGACGAAATCGTCGAAACTACCCTCAAAGGCAAAATTAGCTCTGTTGAGCAAGTGTATCAAATGTTGCTCAAGGGTGTGACAGTTGGGACGGGGGAAATTTTTGAGTTGGCGTTGAGCGATCGCCTCAATGGTATCCAGCAGCAAGTAGACACTGAAAAAGATGAACTCAAAAAAGCCAAAGCTACTCGTAGTCTGAGAGCAATTAAGACGATCCAAACTCAGTGGCAACGCGCTCAAGAACAAAATAAAGCCACGGAAGCTACAGCCACCGCTGTTAAAGAAATTACCACAGCCCCAACTAGAGAGCGGCTTGCTACCTTTTTACGCGTCACCGACCCCAACAGTAAGCATCCTCTCAACTTACAACAGATGCAGCAGTTGTCAAAAGCTTTACAACAATTTGCCCAAGCAGATTCTGATTTGCAGCAAATATCAGAGGGTATAGCGCGTGGTGTAGCAGGTTGGCAGCGACTGCAAGAGCACTTAGTTAGTTGGATGTACGAGCAAAGTCGTGAATCGATAGGATTTGGTGGCATACCAGAAGAACAAGGCCCTTGGGCAACTTGGGCAAAGCAAGTGAACAGCGAGTTACCGCAAGCACTGTTTCGCACTCTGGCTAGGTCGCAATCTGTAATTGAATTTGCCCAGCAGCAACGCAGCATCACCTTGAGTGACTGGGTGGAAATGACACTAATTTTACAGTACTTGCAACGAGGGTTAGTCCACTGGTTTGACCAACAACCTTATAACGTCAAAGCTGGGTCAAAGCTATCAATTTCGACATTTTTGACATTTGCAGTCATTTGGAGTCAGTTGGCAAATGCTTTTGATGGGGATACATCCTACAGCAATGCGGCTTCGCAAGTAATGTTACAAATTTTGCGAACTTTTGCTCAAAGACAGTATTTCCCCTTATATGGTGGTATCTTCGCCTCATTTTCCGGCAGCTACTTACGGGATGCGTTGAATTACCTCGATGAACCGCTGCGTAGAGTCGAGGGAACCCAAGAAAAAGCTCGGATTTTGACACTTTTGGGTTATTCTCAACGGGCATTAGGACTATATGACCGTTCTATTGACTTTCATCAACAAGCCTTGGAAATAGCGCGTAATGCAGGCGATCGCCCCTGTGAAATCGCCAACCTCAATCATCTTAGCCGTACCTGCGTGCAACAGCAAAGATATGCAGAAGCCATAGATTACAGTCAAAGGGCATTAATTCTGAGTAGACAAACAGGCGATCGCACAGGAGAAGCCTATGCCCTAGTAAACTTAGGCTACAGCGAAGTCATGCAGGCACAGCAACTAGAACAGCTAGAGTCAGAAACCTATGAAATGGCTATTAACTACCTACAACAAGGTTTAAGGCTATCAGAACAATTAGGCGATGTTCAAAGTAAAGCTTTGTGTTTGAGTAGTTTAGGCATCGCTTATTTAGTAATTGGAGAGCCACAAAATGCCATCAAAAATTTAGAAGAAGGCTTTAGAACAGCGCAAACTTCTGGAGATTTATATCTACAAGGATTGAATTTAGCAACTTTAGCCGAAGCAAATTATAACTTAGCAAATTTTGACAGAGCTATTTACACAGGTTGCTTGGGAATGTATTTATTAAACCAAATTGCTTCCCAAGAGTGGCAAAAACCAGCGAGGTTGCTGGTAATTTTGCAGGGACAAATAGGTGCAGAAGCTTTTGGAAATTCCTTGCAGCAAAATCGTTCGAGAATTATTTCAGTAATTGGCGTGGATGGGTATGATTACATCCCGGAATTGTTGGAAGAATACAAGCGTGCTGGGGATTAGGGACTGGGGATTAGGAATTAGGAACCTAGTACCCAATTCCCAATCCCCAATCCCCAATCTTTACAGTGCCGTCGTGTCACGCAACTCCAACCAGCTTGGCACTTAGATCCCACATGCGCTCGGCTTTTTCATCATCGCGGGCTTGAGGAGAAACCCTTTGCACAAACGACTTGCCATTTTTCTTCTGGCGATTCCCCCAGCTCCAATAGACACCCGATTGCTTGTACTCGGGATCGGCGACTACGGCTGCAACCCGCTCACCAGCCAATTCCTGAGACACGTATCCCCCAGTAATGTACTTCTGAAACAAGGGGAAGAGTTTCTGAAACAGGGGATAGTGGTTTCTAAATAGCGGTGTTTCTGCCACACATCCCGGATAGAGAGAACTGAAGACGATACCCGTTGACTCGTGATAGCGCCGATGTAGTTCCCGCATGGTTAGCACGTTGCAAACTTTGCTGTCTTTGTAAGCTTTGACGGGTTCAAACTTCTTGCCGTCAATCATTGAGATTGGCGCTTGAAAGCCCTCTGCAAAACCCTTGAGATCGCCCAAGTCCGGACGTGGCGGAATCTTTCCACCCAGTTCGTCTGGATTGTGCGTCACCGTTCCCAAAATCACCAACCTCGGTTCCGCAGCGGATGACTTCTTGAGATCTTCAAGCATGAGGTTGCACAAGAGAAAATGGCCGAGGTGATTGGTGGTGACAGTCAACTCGTAGCCTTCTGGGCTTCGCAACGGCTCTTTTAATAAGGGCATATAAATTGCGGCGTTGCACACCAAAGCGTCCAAAGACTTGCCGCTTGCTCTAAAGTTGTTCACAAACTGTCGAACGCTCTCCAAAGAGCCTAGATCGATATGCATGATCGTGTAGCTGTCTTTTGGCATTCCCACCGTTTGGGCAGCTGTTTCCGCCTTCGCTAAATCCCGACAAGCCATGACTACATGCCATCCCCTTTGGGCAAGCGCTTTCGCCCCATACAAACCAACCCCCGAGGAGGCTCCTGTGATGATAACCGTTGATTTCCGATCCTGTACCATTTTGTTAAAACTTCGTTAATCACTGTTACTGTTTTCAGAACCTCAAACCACTGAGCCACTAGTAGTCAACCACATCAACGCAAGCTGGGTGATACGAAGTTCGTAGTAAGGGCTTTAGCCCTCTTTAAGAGCGACTTTAAGGGCTACTCTGCGAGAACGCTACGCGTACAGCCCTTACTACAAACCCAGCATAGTTTGTGTGGCAAAGCACTAGTTCTCATTGTTTGAGTGCTCTACCGATTATTCAGGATATTGGAAAAGGGTTCAATTTCAACAGGCAATCCCATAGGGATAAATAATGCTATTATCCGGACTCTATATATGAGATATGAGCGATCGCACTTACTCCTCCATAAAGACAAGATCCTCGGGTTTCTTAGTCAATTTCAGGTTTTGATCGTCAATCTCGACTAGGTTATCCAAACCTGTAATCTTACCCTCTGAAAGAACTAATACCCGATCGTTACTCGCCTCCAGAAAGTCGGCAAAACCTGCCAGATCAACACTGCGATCGTTAATGGCGAGGTAGCCAAGCAATCGGCGAAATAGTTTGGGAAGAATTACAACGTCCTCTGTAATGGTTTTCAAGCTGTCTAAATTAAAACCTGTATTTGTGACATCTTCTGTCCACAAACCAGAATTACTTGAGCGTGCCTCCCCAGAAGCAGCAGTCAGTGCTTGACGCAACTCAAGGTAGAGTTTCGAGTAGAAGGTGGGGTACACTAATCCCTCCGCCACTAGCTGGTAATTCGCACTCTGCTGGAGTAACTCTTGACTGACAAAAATAGTATCTCCATCTTCTCGATCGCAATTTCCTCTAAAAGCGAAAGCGATCGCCCGTCCGTGAATGTCAGCAAAGCGGCTGAGAATATATCCTGGAACCGTATCAGGATCTGCGTCAGTAACAATTTCTCGCCTTCCCCGCTTCACGGTTGTGCTGTCAAAACCCAGGAGATCGAGCAGTCTAGATGCAGCTTTGTCACCAAATTTTTCCGGTTGACGCTGAGTTCCTAATCCGCCATTCCTGGGTTGATAATGAGTTTCTAAAGCATCAATCGCATCTAAGCGCAGCTGTGCTCCTCCCAAGCGATTGGTACAAACACGGTTTTCTAGTTTCTTCCATAAGGATGGATCGTCTGGGATGAATCTGATGGAGTCGCCATCAGGTGCAGCACCTTGAATCGAAAAGGTTCCTTTGATCAGAGTCAGAGGCATTTGCAATCTCCTTAAGATGTTAATATCTGGACTTTATTATGAGCGATCGCCCTACCACCAACCTCGCCACAGTCTTAGACTGCAAGTTCTTCCAAAATCATTGCTGCGATCGCGTTTTGCTCACTAGCAGGCAAGGTTTTAATTTGGCGTTGCTGAATCAAGATATGAATTTACAATTCACGGGTATGACCAGACGTAGCAATGCTACGTCTCTACAAAAATGTATACAAATTTCAGAGTTTTTTTAAAAAAGCGATCGCCATACATATTAATATCAGATAAATTAGGAAGTACAAATAGCAAGCATAAACAAAAATACGAATATCTAGATTCAATTTCTAGCGCAATACGGTTCAGTTAAGGTTTTGATCCCCCCCTAGGCCCCCTTAAAAAGGGGGGAAATTTATCTTAAAGTCCCCCTTGAAAAGGGGATTTAGGGGGATCTCCAAAGATTTAATTCTACTAACTGAACCGTATTGATTTCTAGCGTTTGCTTTTGCTTATCTAGAAAGCGCGTTTATGTTCTCCACAACAGCTTCAATTTAGTACATAAACTCACAAAAAATGCAATTAATAATGTATATATGACTCCTTTATACTGGGTAAAATTGAGCGTCAACGTATACAACTAAAGCTAATCTGGAATCACATTCGTTTAGTATGTCTCTATTACAATCTCGTTTATTTGGTAATAACAAACAAACACGCACAGTTGGACGGGGTTTACAGTCCATATTTTTAATTTTGTTTACTCTTTTAATGACAAATGGCATTCTAGCGCGGTTGGTGTATTTGCAAATTGCTCAAGGTTCAACTTATCGAGAACGAGCAGAGTCTAACCGGATTCGACTTTTACCCAAACAACCAGAACGAGGTAACATTTTTGACCGCAATGGCAAACTTTTAGCGACAACTCGCTATCCTCATTCTGTGTATTTGTGGCCGATGGCTCACACCAAGGCATCTTGGTCAGTTGTAGGGCGGCGTTTATCCAAAATTCTCGACATGTCACGAGAAGAAATTGAAAAGAAACTCGAAGAGGCCGGGCCCAATTCTTCTAAACTTGTGCGGATCAAGCGCGACTTGAGCTTAAATGAAATTACTGCTTTAAGAGAGTATGAAAGCGAACTTAAAAATGTGGAAATACATACGGACGCGGTTCGCTACTACCCGCATGGTAGGGAATTTGCTCATGTCTTAGGATATACTCGCGAACTAACAGCCGCACAGTTAAGACAAAAAGAGGGCGAAGGCTACCGTCTGGGAGATGTAATTGGTCAGATGGGAATCGAAAAAGCTTATGAGAAAGTGCTGCGGGGTGAATGGGGGGGTCAGCAAGTGGAAGTAGATGGCAAGGGTCGTCCGTTGCGGATTTTGGGAGAGAAACAGGCAAAAGCTGGTAAGGATCTGCACTTGACCATAGATTGGGATCTGCAAATGGCAGCAGAAAAAGCGTTGGGCGATCGCAACGGTACGATTATTGTCATGAACCCCCGTAACGGTGGCATGTTAGCAATGGTGTCTCACCCCACTTTTGACCCAAATGTGTTCTCCAAACAAAAACTCTCTCAAACAGAAGTACAAGAAATCTTGCAAGGTACTGACCATCCTTTGCTCAATCGCGCCTTGAGAGCCTATCCCCCAGCGAGTACATTCAAAATTGTTACCACAACCGCTGCACTAGAATCAGGTAAATTCTCTCCTGGTACAGTCTTGCCTACCTACGGTTACTTGAGTTTTGGCAATTACCGATTTAATGAGTGGAACCACGCCGGATTTGGGCCGTTGGGATTTGCAGGGGCGATCGCCATGAGCAGCGATACTTTCTTCTACCAAGTCGGTGCGAGAGTTGGCGGCCCCACCTTGATTGAATGGACTCGCAAGTATGGCCTTGGTAGGAAAACTGGGTTTGAATTCACTTCCGAAGAATCCAAAGGTTTTGTTCCAGATGAAGCATGGAAACAGAAAGTTTGGAAAATGCCTTGGACTGTAGGCGATTCGGTGAATATGTCAATTGGCCAGGGAGCATTACTAGCCACACCTCTACAAGTCGCTATCATGTTTGCTGTACCCGCCAATGGTGGCTACCGAGTCCAGCCGCATTTACTCCAAGACAACGAGCAAGCAAAAACTTGGCGCGAGTCGGTCGGTATGAAACCGTCTACCGTCAACGTTCTCCGCGAAGGATTGCGGAAGGTAGTGACTGAAGGTACAGCTAAAGCTTTAAATGTACCAACCCTTCCCCCAATAGCTGGTAAAACTGGAACTGCCGAAGCTTGGCAAAGTAAAGGTGTGAAAGCAAATCACGCCTGGTTTGCTGGTTATGCTCCCGCCGATAATCCAGAACTTGTGATTGTAGCTTTTGCAGAACATTCAGGTGGTGGCGGTGGTAGCGTTGCTAGCCCGATGGCGTTACAAGTTATGCAGGAGTATTTTCAAAAGTCAAAAATCAAAAGTCACAAGTAATCTGAAGCCCGGTAAGTCCTTCGAGATACCGTATAATATTTTTTGCAGGAGGTGAATTATGGCAATTCTACAACTAGAAGACGGCAAAACATACACCGAACTGAAAGATATTACCCGCGAACTAGCGTGCTTAAATATTCAACTCGATCGTTGGTGTGTGGGAGAAAATCCCCAGTTACACCAGCTGCTGGCCAAAGATAGCCTCGATGAAGACGAAAAAGAACAGGTGCTAAAAGCCTTGGATGGTTATTTTGAGCAATTGCAACAGACAGCAGGCTATCAGTCCCGCGATCTCATTGTTCTACATCCAGACATACCGAACCTAGATGGGCTGCTAGCAAAGTTTGACAAGATTCACACCCATGCAGATGATGAAGTACGCTACATCGTTGCGGGAGAAGGCATTTTTGGCTTTGTGCGTCCCGATGGCAGCCAAGTAGAATTGACAGTGCAACCACAAGAGTATATCAACGTGCCTGCCAGAACAGAACACTGGTTTTATCTCACACCAGCACGTCGAGTCAAAGCAGTACGTTATTTCACCACTACAGAAGGCTGGGTTCCTGAATACACGGGTACACCAATTCGCAGGCATCAGGCTGTGGCTTGAAAATGAAGCGAATCATTTTTTGCGACTTTGACGGCACTATTACGGTTTCCGAAACCTTTGTGGCGGTACTGAAGCATTTTGCACCGCAGCTTTCCGCCCAACTGATACCCCAAATGTACGCACGGCAACTGACGCTGCGCGAGGGAGTTCGGCGAATTTTGGAATCAATTCCATCCTCTCGCTACTCGGAAATTTTGGAGTTTACTCAACAAGAACCAATTCGTTTGGGGTTCACAGAACTATTGGATTTCTTGGAAGCAAAGCAAGTACCTTTAGTGGTAGTTTCTGGTGGACTGCGGGGTATGGTAGAAGTTGTTTTGGGCGATCTAATACAGCGCCTTCATGCCGTTCATGCCGTCGATGCCGATACCAGCGGTGAGTACTTGCAGGTAAATTCAGAGTTTGAAGGTGGAACAGAACTAGTTGCCAAAGTGCTGGTGATGGAAAAGTATCTAGCAGATGAGACAATTGCTATTGGTGACTCGCTTACTGACCTGAATATGGCGTTGGCAACACCGATGGTATTTGCCCGCGATCGCTTAGCGCAATATTTGGCAGAACATCAAAAACCTTACATTCCGTGGAACAATTTTTTAGAAATACGTGACTACCTAGCGAAATTGTGGAAGTGATCGCCCCAACCCTCCTTAAAAAGGGGGGCAATAATTAAAAAATCTCCCTTATCAAGGGGGATTTAGGGGGATCTCAAAAATATTGGTACAAGTCTAACTCTATGAACAGCCCAACCCTAACTGATGCCCGTCTTGAGTTAATAGCTGCTGCCCGTCACTTTTACCAACAGGGTTGGATGGTAGGAACCGCCGGTAATCTTTCGGTACGTTTACCTGATGGTAGCTTCTGGATTACAGCCAGTGGAAAGTCGAAAGGTGAATTAGCAACCAGCGATTTTGTTCGCATTCACCCTGATGGACGGGTAGAACAATCTAGCAGTGACTCAAAGCCCTCTGCTGAAACTGCCATTCACCAGAGTATCTATAATCTCTTTCCGGAAGCGATGAGTTGCTACCACGTACACTCAGTGGAAGCAAATTTGGTTTCTCGGTTCGTACAGGGAGATACCCTACCCTTACCACCACTAGAAATGCTCAAAGGACTGGGAGTGTGGGAAGAAAATCCCTGTTGTGTTATGCCTGTTTTCACCAACTATTTACAAGTTCCGCGTATTGCAGCTGAGATAGAAGCAAAATTTAGTAAAATTCCTCCGCAAGTACCAGCCCTACTCATCCGCGATCACGGTGTTACTGTTTGGGCATCTTCCCCCACAAATGCTCGTAACTACATTGAGTTGGTAGAGTATATTTTCCGTTACATAGTTGCAGCCCGACGGGTGGGGCTGTTGGAGGAGGGAGAGAAAATAATTAAAAATTAAAAATTAAAAATTAAAAATTAAAAATCTTTTTGACTTTTGACTTTTGACTTGTTAAGCCACTAACCACTAACTACTAACAAGTGACCAATGACCAATGACTAATGACTCAAACCATTCGAGAGAGTACTCAGTCACTGCAAGTATAGATAAGAAGAAGCTAGCAAACAACCGAGATACAATAGTTCCCATCGCGATCGACATCATGCGTATTTTTCATCTAAACACAGACGAGTGCCTTTTTTGATATCTTTTTCAACCCGTCAAACTCACGTTAATAACATGAAACCTTATGTAATCAAAACACTTAAAACCTCTATCAAAGCATTAATTTTAGGAGCATATATTACTGGCAGTAGCGTTCTTGCTCAGACTCTAACTTTGTCACCCAAATTGATTGGCTTTACCACACCTGAGGGTGAAAAGTTATTAGTTGAAAGTCGTTCTCGACAAGATTTTTTTCCTCTTAGCACCCAGTTTGTAACTCAAAATAATCAAGCTTATTGTGGGGTTGCCAGTATAGTAATGGTGCTGAATGGTCTAGGAATCCCTGCACCAGAAGCACCAGAGTATAAGCCCTACCACGTATTTACTCAAGAAAACTTTTTTAGTAACCCAGCAACGCGAAAAGTCATCACTCCTGAAGTTGTTTCTCGGATGGGAATGACGCTAGATCAGATGGGGCAGCTATTAGCAAGCTATGGTGTGAAAGTGCAAGTTTATCATGCTGCAAATACAAACTTAGAAAATTTTCGCAAACAAGTAGCGGAAAATTTAAAACAGCCTGGAAATTTTGTACTGGTTAACTATTTACGGAAAGAAATAGGACAAGAAAAAGGCGGGCACATTTCGCCGTTAGCTGCTTACAATGAACAAACAGATAGATTCTTGATTCTGGACGTTTCTCGTTACAAATATCCACCAGTTTGGGTAAAGACAACAGATTTATGGAAGGCTATGAACACTCGTGATTCGGTATCTGGTAAAACACGGGGATTTGTTTTGGTAGGTAAAGGCTACTCATCGAAATAATCACCACCAGAACCATATTTCCAAGCATCAACCCAGCGATGCCAATAGTATTTGGTAACGCTGGGTAAATTTTTATCCCACGGTTCTAAAATTTTACTTAGCTGAAACAATGCAGAATAAATCCCTAAATTTCCGTAATGCACCATCCAATCTAATAAGGCTGCTAAACCTACTTGTGGAATTATTTTGATCGCTATCTCTGGATGTGCAAAATTTGTTTTTAGCAGTGTTTGTGTCAGTGCCGAAAACTGTACTACATCTTGCAAAAATGGCTTGAGTACTGGTTCTCCTAATTGTTGCATTTCTCCAAATACGGCTGATAGCAATTGGTTAATTTGATCGGGAGCAATATTTTGATTTACATCAACACTCATCGCTTTTTGAAATAGCCAAGTAACACTCAAGCTTGGTTGATATGGTTGCAGTAGTGCTAGCGCTTTGGCAGATAATTGATTTGTTTGCAGTGCTTCATAAATGCCTTGGGTTAAACGCTGCAAGTGACGCACCATTGCACCAAAACCTCCAAAACTGAGGGGAGATTGACTACCGCTACTATCTCCAATTGGCAAGATGCGATTCCAAGGAGTTTGCAGTGGACTTTGGCGATAGGAGGGAAAGAAACCAAATAGTGCTCGTTGAAATGTCAACTGACTCAATTCTACACTCTGATATGTTGGCATCAAGTGCAGATAATCCTCAAACAAAGCTTCTAAACCTGGACGTTGTGGATTTGCATCCATGTAGGTAAACATATAAGTTGTTCTGCCATCCCTGGCTGGAAATGCTTCCCAGAAATATTGGCACTGGTTTTGAATGGGTGTAAAAGATAATATTAAATCGCCAGTATGGTTTTCTGGAAAACCTTGAGCGCAAGTACCAACAACTAAGCACAGCGCATCTGGCTTTTTTCCTTGTCGTGCTTGCTGTGTGATGGGAGAAATGTGTCCCATTGCATCAATTAATAACCTGGCTTTGAATTGGTTGTTTACCACTACTCCATCTGGGTGAACTACCGCTTCTACAAAAGGTGTGTTTTCAAATAGCTTTCCGCCAGCAGCAAGAAATCGCTGTTTCAAAGTTTCCAGTAAATACACTGGATCTACACCAATATTCAATACATCTTCTACCCAAATTTCTGGCCCGTTGCCAAAGCTGACTCTGGCTGGATTATATTTTGTGGCGATCGCTTTTTCCAATTCTGCATCTGTTAATAAAGATAAATTTAAGAACACTTGTAATTCTCTGCGGGAAATATTCCACTCTTGTTCCCTTCCCCGCAAAGTACCCCGTTCCATTAACGCCACCCGGACTCCTTGCACTGCTAAGGCACAACCAATTAAAATACCCAAAGTTCCACCGCAGATTAAAACATCCCAATCTACAACACCACGATCGTGCTGACTTTGTTTGACTACCGTCGGTATTGGTGCTTTACCTTCTCGAATGGATGCTAATGTGCGATCGCTACGACGCAATCCCCCTAAAACATCCCCTGGTAATTGCGACAGAATTTCTTCAGTGAGAGTAGACATAGAGGTTCATTCCAGCAAAGTTACTTGTCTCATCTAGATCGTAGCGATAGAACTGGCTTGTCTGGATGCAGACTCATACTAAGTTGCAGTCAAAGATAGTACTTCCCTCGCCCCTCTCCCAATTTGGGAGAGGGGAAGGGGAGAGGGCACGAATTACTATTGCTATATCTGAACGCAACTTGTATCAAATCCAAAAATGCGATTGCCAAATCGAGCAATTTTTAGCGTCATTTACCGATAAAGTTGATGCTGAAAAAACAAGACGCTAAACCCAAACGTCGGGGTAATTTTTTTATCTACAATAAATTTTTAATTATTAATCGCTCCCCTCACCAAAATCACCGTACTATCCACACCAGATGCGATTGCCTCAGGTATATTGCCTTTCACTGCTTGTTGTAGCATACTCTCTCGGGAAGCACCGAGAACGACTACATCATAACGTTCGGTTTTTACCAGGTTAATCACTCCTTCGATCACTGAATCTGCTTGCACAGGCGCAGCTACAACAGTGCTGGACAAGTTGCGACGACGCATTAGCGTCCGGATCGCTTCTTGTAAAACTCTCATGTCTGGTTCTAATTCCGATGGTTTAAACACGCGAGTTAGGCGAATTTTGGGGTCATTTCCTAATGTCACCAAAGCAGGTAACAATTTTATCGCTGCTCTGGCATTGGGGCCACCAGCCATTACGTCACCGATGAGTTGGATGAGGGGCCCATTATCGAGCAGGATGTGACGCGCGTTTCGCACCGCTACGATCTGGAGG
>NZ_JACAEU010000161.1:0-26158 GCF_013388695.1 Fischerella sp. | reverse complement strand
TGTGCGAATTCCTCAAACATGATTGTTTCCAACTCAAACTGCGTGTCATCCAAGGTCTCTAAGCTGCTCTCGCTGCGGCTGCTACTAGAATCATAAGTACTCAAAGACTGTTGCTCGATGATTGTAGCTGCTGTAGTTTTCATTATCTTCTCCTTAGTAGATGCGTTGATTTGTACTGTTGAAAGTGTCTTAAACGAGTTATCCTGGCTGTTGGATTGCTACGTAAGCAATTGATCGCCAGCTCTCACTCCTAGTTGTTTACTAGCTCCAGTGGCTTCAAAACATTCTGAATCTCCCGATCGGATATATAAGCTTCCTTGGGTGGGCTGAAGCGCAACAATGCGGCTTGATAACAAGCTTTTGCTACACGGACACGCTCCTCAAGAGTAAGTCCTGCAATCATTGCAAGCGTTTCCTTGACATGCCCTACCTCGGTGCTGCTGATAGCACTGTGCACGCGCAGGCAGCGGGTGGCTTTGATATGTGGTGGTAGCAACGCTTCCACACTCTGGATGTACCCCTCTCCTATGCATATGCCCAGGCGTTCCGCCGTATAGGAATAGCCTACGCAATTGATAGGATCTGGGTCGTGCGCGCTTTCGGTGAAATAATCCACCAAAGCTTTGGCAGCGGGAGGAACCAGCGCTTCCACAACAGCTTCGGCTTTATATCCCATCGACTGAATATCTAGCAGGGCGAGTCGGTCGTGCCCGGTTTCCTCTCTGCCTTTCTGTGTAGCCCACTCTGCCAAACTCTTGCGACCTGCTGAAGCGAAGCGCTGGGAGGCTTCCTCCATAAGTTGCGGAGTGGAGTGGCACAGATGGTAAAAACCTGCAAGCCGCCATACCCAACGTGTAGGCGTTAGGACTGGTGGTCTGCGATCCGACTTCACTGCGTACCTAGCAGATACTATTGCCCGATCTAAAACCTTTTGGATTTTAGCCATGCTGTCTGCATCAATCATCTTTTGGACGAAGGAATCGTCGCTTTCTAGAGGATTGGGTTGATGCATCCAAGTACGATTGGCAGTCTCTGCTGAGACTTCGCCAGGCTCAATACACGCCGATTCAGAATCAATTAAAGAGTCATTTTGCATGGTAGTTTTGCACTCCCATCTCTTCCAGCATCTTAACCACCGCCTCTACTATCAAAATTGACAATATAGAGGTGAATGGCTTGCTATCAGATGAATTTTCGAGTGAACTGAACTGTCTAGCCGTGTTAACTTTCATATCCTTCTACTTAGCCTCTATAGGAGGCAAACTAGATGTACAAATTTAACAACGCTAGATTTTCTACGATGAGAGAATATTATCACAATAAAGACATCATTTGATCAAGCTGCTTGATATTTATATCTCTTAGGATGCTTGACAGTATTGCCGAAATTGATTTAAAAAAAGCCAATATCTCATGAATTGCGGTGCATTTCTTAAGCACTCTACTTTATCAAGAGCGGAAGAGAAGCGGGCATTTATGACGCGATCGCTATTGTCAAAATAGGGAATAGCATCAACAAAGATCCAATTAGATGATTAGCTTTTGCTCAACTAACTGCGATCGCCAGATTAAATCAAGCGATTAAGTTTCTTTTTGCTTGAAAGTCAATTTTTTTGAAACTTATTGAAACTTTCAGCAAGAACATCAGGAAGTTAAAGGAGACTTTAGAGGTAAATGTAAATTTTGTTTAAGCAATTGATCGTTCACTATTACCTCACTGTCAGTCATATCACTCATCACTCAACAGTCTTGACGGTATGCAGATAACATGTTATTAGCAACCTATTCAACATGAACCTGCAAACAAGTTCAACTACCAAAGGTAAAGATGAACTAAACAGCAAGTTGTCCATGAGCCATTTTTCAGCAATACTTCACACTTTTACAGCAAACAAGGGAATTCGACATTCATTATAAATTTAAGTTAAATCTCAAAATCAAGATTTTCCCTGGTCAAAATGCTTCTGGATTGGCAATATAGGTGAACTCGATACCAATTAGAAACAATTACAAACAAAGATGAATGAGGCTGCATCGCGTAGATATCTCAATATTGCAACCCCTTCTAGAAAATCATCATTCAAGCAAGTTACCCTAGACTTAACACCAGATGAAGCCGATCAACTTGAAAAATATTGCAGCCAAACAGGGAAAGCAGCAACAGATGTGATTCGGGAACTCATTCAAAACTTCCCCCTGACTTA
This sequence comes from Fischerella sp., assembly GCF_013388695.1. NCBI lineage: Bacteria > Bacillati > Cyanobacteriota > Cyanophyceae > Nostocales > Hapalosiphonaceae > Fischerella > Fischerella sp. The sequence continues at coordinate 23,954 of NZ_JACAEU010000161.1, read as the reverse complement.
ACCTTTTACACTAACCCTCAAGCATAAGAATTTATCAGGGTTGTAGGTAATGTCTTTACTCCAAAATGCGGTAGAGAAAAAATTGCCTATTTGGTGTAAAAGAAAAACCAAGCCCTAATGCTATTCACTTTTATTTATGGGCAATCCTCGAATAAGTTCTCGAATCACATCCGTTGCTGCTCTCCCTGTCTGATTGCAATATTTTTCAAGCTTGTTGGCTTCATTTAATGCCAGGTTTACAGTGATTCGCTTGACTGCCCATTTTTTATTCATGGTGAAAATCTGGTTGTATGGAACAAATTTATTGAACGCAAAATATTTATATTCTTTGGGATCTTATGCATGAAGTCACTCCCAAGATTTGAGCAGCGAAGCTAACCGAAGGCATAAAATATCCTTTGGTCAGTTTCTAAATTTGTTTGTTCCCAGATCATATTTATCCTCATAGAATGCTTTAAATATTCCTCGTATTGTTTTGAACAACGCAACGACTCAATTGACGAGACGCTGGAATATTTCCAAAAAATAGGTTTTTCCAGAACGAATCACACCCACTTAAAAAACTCGGCTTCACCTAATTGTGAAATTTTCAGGCAAGCCTAGTCAAGACTTGGAGTAGTTTTTTATTCGCTTTTAAGCGATCAACTACGCCTAGTGTTTTCTTTCCTACTCCTGTGAAAGCTAGGCTAAAACCTAAAATGCAACAGGAGACGCCAAATCAATTTGGCACAAAGTACAGATAATGGATGAATGCCATCACCTTTACGAAAGAATTAGGATTTCAAAGTTTGCCTTGGTTAAGCATTATCTGTTGTCTCAACAGTTCACATCTATCTAGAGGATGATAAATGGGAAGGTGCGATCGCTCTTTTGTCTTCTCTGCATCTTGGTAGTTAACAAATACGATTGCATTAACCAAATAATCAGTATTTCAACTGGTCGCCACGATCGTTTTACTGGGGACTGGGGCACAAAAATTATGAATTATGAATTATGAATGATGAATTATGAAATTTTCAACATTCATCATTCATAATTTTCACCTATTCCCAATCCCCAATCCTTTTTATAGATAGCTTTGTCAACTTACAATTGTTAACCCAAAGCCCAGTAATGATAGATAGGATGGAGTTAGAACCTATTCGGTGTTTTGAGGGGAATGACCGATCAACGTGATGCTGACTTACCGTCAGCTGATTCTCAGCAGTTCAGTGAACCGAATGGCAGTAGCCACAAGTCGGGGAACCCACCCGCGGCGCTGCCCCCTGACAACATGACAAATGAATCGGTTGATAATTCCTGGACAAATCGTATTGCTGATACCTGGAACAAGACAACAGCAAGCTTGATGCAACTTCTACCCGTAGATCAAGTAGCAAAAACGGTTGTGAAGTGGTTTAGTGTCAGCGAGGCTGAAGTTGCAGAGATATTAGAGCAAGTTCGGGCAAAATTGCCAACCACAGAAGCCCTAATGATTGGTAAACCCCAAGCCGGAAAAAGTTCGATTGTGCGGGGGCTGACGGGAGTTTCTGCGGAGATTGTAGGTCAGGGGTATCGTCCCCACACCCAACACACAGAGCGCTATACTTATCCTTCCAGCGATCTGCCGTTGCTCATTTTTACGGATACGGTCGGACTAGGAGACGTTAACCAGGATACTCAAGCAATCATTCAAGAACTGGTTGGAGACTTGCAACAGGAAACTCGCGGTGCTAGAGTCCTGATTTTGACCGTAAAAATTAATGATTTTGCGACTGATGCACTGCGACAAATTGCTCAGCAGCTGCGTCAGCAGTATCCAGAAATTCCCTGTTTGCTGGCGGTGACTTGCTTGCATGAAGTTTATCCTCCTGGTACAATCGATCACCCTGCCTATCCACCAGATTATGAAGAGGTCAAGCGTGCATTCGCTGCTCTTGAGAAAAGTTTTGCAGGACTGTGCGATCGCTCTGTGCTCATCGACTTTACCCTAGAAGAAGACGGCTACACACCAGTATTCTATGGTTTGGAAGCGCTAAGGGATACTCTGGCAGATTTACTTCCCGAAGCGGAAGCTCGGACAATCCATCAGTTATTGGATGATGAAACTGGTGAGAAAATCGGTAATCTTTACCGAGATGTCGGACGCCGTTATATTTTGGCGTTTGCCGTCATAGCAGCTGCACTCGCAGCAGTGCCACTGCCATTCGCTACAATGCCTGTACTGACAGCTTTACAAGTATCAATGGTCGGTCTGCTAGGAAAATTATACGGACAGACACTGACCTCATCGCAAGCAGCAGGTGTGGTAAGTGCGATCGCTAGTGGCTTTTTGGCACGAGCAGTTGGACGGGAGTTAATCAAATTTATACCAGGCTTTGGCAGTGTCATTGCTGCTTCTTGGGCAGCTGCCTATACTTGGTCACTGGGTGAAGGTGCCTGCGTTTACTTCGGTGATTTAATGGGAGGAAAGAAACCCGATCCCAAGCAAATTCAATCTGTGATGCAAGATGCGTTTAAGGCGGCAAAAGAACGGTTTAAGGGAATTAAGCAGTGAGAATGCTTGTGCCATTGGTATACCTATTTTCGCCATGATGTACTAAAGTGCGATCGCCCATTAATTTCTATACTGCACTGCGAAGATTAGAGATTTTACTTAGTTTGAAAAATATTTTGTACCATTTTTTTATCTACACTCGCAGCCGCTCGATCTAATTCTGCAATCTCGGTAGAATCCAATTGCCAACCTAAAGCACCTATATTCTCCCTCGCCTGTTCTACAGTTTTTGCTCCAGGGATGGGAATAGTTCCTTTACTATGCACCAGTTGATTGCTACCTGTGACATGGTTTTGTTTCTGGATTGGGCTACCTCTCGCAAACAAGCCAAAAGCGGGCTGATCCCTGTTAATAGCTGCCTAAATAATAGACCTCGAATACCTTTTGGAAAAGGGCCTTTTTCGGAGTATTTTCCTGTCAACAGTCCTAACGCCAAAGGACTGTAAGCAATCAGTTTGATTCCCAGTTCGTCACAAATATCTTTGAGACCTAATTCGGTGACAGGATAGGTAGACAAAAGAGAATATTGAACTTGTAGGGTAGCAATGGGAACACCGCGATCGCTAAACTTTTTATACACCCATTTCAGCCGCTTGGGGCAGTAGTAGAAGAGTATATTTTTTAACTTTAATCCTGGTGACAACAATGTTCAAACACGAGTGCGAGTAAATCGTCTCGTAGAAAGAGGAAATCTTAAGAGCGATCTTAACAATCCCCGCACAAAACGAAGTGGCCTGCGGGGAGAATGTCAAGACCAAATTCAGCAACACCAACAAAGTGATATCTGCCTTCCTTGAGGTGAATTGCTGTACTTGCGATCAATGAACCCTTGATGTTTAATTGGGCATTGGATTCAAAAATAATTCTATTCAAATTTCAAACAATCACACCGATCAACTTATCAATAACCTACCTAATCAAAGGTAATCTAATTAATTCATAAGCACCACTTTTTCCCAAACTTTGATAATCAGATGACTGCAAGCCCATTTCTGGAAACTTTTTCGGCTGAGCCAGGACTAATATCGAAGCAGGCTGTGTTTTATTAACTGCCTGAGTTCTGATATATTCTCCCCCTGCTGCCGTCATTTTTATGAAAGTCACGGGACGTTGAGTGTAAAAAACAACTGTGGGTTTTTTGAAACCAACCATGACCAATTCTTCACCTGGTTTTTGAGTTTGGACGGCGATCGCCGATAATTCTCGTAAAGGTAATTGACGCTCTTGGTCTACTAAAAATAAAGCCGGAGTGAGAACAAAAATCAAAAATGCTGCAAATGCTACCACATTCACAGCGATTAAAAAACGCCAACGACGACGCAGTAATAACACTGCCAAGATGACTGCACAAACTAACCAGATAATTCCCCCCAAAGCTGTTAAACCTGACTGTTGCAGTAGTTGGCGGAATTGAGGAGCAGCAGGATCTATACCTATTAACTGAGGTACGTAAAAAAGTGCTACTGCGATCGCTGATATAAACACCACATTTATCCAGCCAGTCCAGAGGAGGGAGGAGGGGGAGAGGGGGAGATGGGGAGAATAATTGTTTATTTTTTCCTCTGCGCCTTTGCTTCTGTGGTGAAAAATATCACTCCACAATAGTCCCACGAGAATAGCTGCTGCTGGCATTAAGGGTAAAACGTAGCTGGGAAGTTTGGTGACAGCAATGGTGAAAAAGCCAAAGATACTAACAAACCAGAAAAATGCAAATAAACCAAGTTGCTGCGAACGTTCTTGAGAACGCCAGTACTTGCGCTGCCAAAATTTTAACCGCGCCATTGACAGCGGCAAATAAACTGAGTATGGAGCAAAACCGAGCAATACTACTAGAAAATAAAAATACCAAGGAGCTGTGTGACCGTTGACTACTTCTGTAAAGCGTTCTATGTTGTGGTAGCCAAAAAAGGCGTTAATAAAATTCCAGCCATTGCGCCAAATCACTAGCACATACCAAGGCAGTGATAAGCCCAAGATAATCAGCATACCCAAAAGAAGGCGCATTTCCCGCACAACCTCTCGCAATTTACCCAGGTAAAGCAGAAATACACCAATAATTAACCCTGGTAAGACTATTCCCACCGGGCCTTTGGTCAAAATTCCACCAGCAACTAGTACGTAACAGGCCAAATACCAATTATTAGGGATTGGGGATTGGGGATTGGGAATTGGGGAAGGTGGGGCCCCCTCTGGGGATAAGGGGTAATGGGGATTGGGGATTGAAGTACTGATTTTTACTATGCCCGATGCCCGATGCCCGATGCCCCTTGCCCCTTGTCCCCTGTCCCCTATCCCCTGTCCCTTATCCCCTATTGCATATCCCAGAAAAAAGCACAACAAAGCTAATGCTATACAACCAGTCAACAGCATATCTGAGACACCCGTTCTTCCCCAAACAATCATTTCGGGACTGAGTGCCATAATAGCGGCTACCAAACAAGCTGTGAACCAACGTCTGGGAGGATAAGAAGCTTGCTTGAGGGCATCTTCTCTTGACAAGTGCCACTGCACAGTATAAAAAGCTAAGCTAATTACCCCCATCGCCGCGATCGCACTGGGAAGACGTACCGCCCACTCATTCACGCCTAAAATAGAATAGGCGATCGCCTGACACCAGTAAATCAAAGCAGGTTTATCGAAACGAGTTTCGCCATTAAAAAACGGTGTGATCCAATCACCCGTAATGTACATTTGGCGAGAAGCTTCAGCAAACAGTGGCTCTGTTTCATCGATCAAGCCAATACTGCCTAAATGCCAAAAGAATGCGATCCCACCAATCAAAATTAACCACAAAATCGACAGCATCACAGCAAGGGCTGGACGCTTGCCAATATTATTTAACAACTGATCAAAAGCGCGAATCGTCATTTAGTCAACAGTCAATAGTCAATAGTCAATGGTCAATGGTCAATGACCACTAGTCAATAGTCGTTATTTACTAATGTTTTGTTCTTAGTTATTTGTCTTTTGTCCTTTGTCCTTTGTCAAAAGCTAATGACCAATGACCAATGACTAATGACCAATGACTATTGACTAAGAATCAACTCCCATTCTTTCTTTTGCGGATTCCACACAGGAGCAGGTGTTTCCCCGACAACATATGGCCCCCAGTAGCGACGGGAGCCATCTTGTGCAAAAGCAACTAAAATATCTCCCTTCTCCAGTTTCACATTACTGTTAGGCAGAGATAAAATTAGCCCCTTCTCACTACCTTCTCCAGGAGCAAAATCCCAATGTGCTGAAACAGGTTGGTTCTGTCCAGAAGTACTTTTCACTACTGCACGCCGTACAAGTAGAGCAAGACGCACGGGCTGTTCGGTTTGATTGCTCATTCGTAAGCTTCCTTGACCTACCCCTTTGACTGCTGAGCCATCATGATATGTAAATAGAGATTTTGTAGGAGTAGGAGTGCTTACAGTAGAAGCGATCGCACTTTCTGATTGGGTATTTGAATCTGACTGACTAGAAGATGTATTTGGCTGTGTAGACTCAGACTCAAAAGATACTTTTACCTCATAGCATCCTACAGGCAGCAACAGCAATCCCAAGCAAGCAGTTGCTGCAACAGCGTGACGGTACACTGACGGTTTCATATTGATAGTGATTTAGAAATAAGTATTTTTTCTAGGCTCGTTCAAATAGTAGCCTAATACCAAAACTGGCAATCAAGTTAAATTGACTACCACAGGCTCTCTTGGAGCTAGAATTCAAAAAGATAAGGAAACTCGTGGCTCCCACATAGAAGGGTTTAGTCCGACACCCCGCACTTTACAGGGGATTAGGCACATTGGGATTAGGAGCTGGAAGGAATGAGTATAAACACTGTAGGAAGTTCCGGAAAAAATTCCTTGATGCTTCGCTTTTTTGTTTGCACTCGCTCATGATGATATAATGTAAAAATTTTGATATTCACCCCAAAACCTCAGAAAACCCTGATACAATCCACACAACCTTATGCTAAACCTAAATATCCTCAAAATGGGATATTTAATGAGATTTTGATTTAGCAATGTCTCACTCATGCAAAACACTCGTCTTAATACCCTGTTCACTTCCATTGTTAGGCGCTTAGAACAATGGATTTTCAATCCTTGGCGGCGGATATCAATACTGATAATTAGTTTATTGTTTGGTTTTTTTTTGGGAAATGCAGTTTCTACTACAGCTGGACAAACGGCTGAATGGGATGTTGTAGTAGCTGGAACTTTAGTGTTAGCAACAGAAATTGCCAACAGGATATTTTACAATCGCAGCGTTATGGCGCGACAAGTACTCTGGATGCAATCAATCAACTATCTAAAAATTGGTTTTACTTATAGTCTGTTTTTGGAAGCATTTAAGTTGGGATCTTGAGGAGATGGGGGAGTGGGCATTGGGCATTGGGCATTGGGCATTGGAAATAACCAGCAACCAACAACCAACCACCAACTACTAACTACTAACCACTAACCACTAACTTTTGACTCTTGACTCTTGACTAATGACTAATGACTAATTATGAAACTTTTGGGATCGCACCAGAAAAAGTGGATGAATTTATACAAACGCGAGCTTCCTGCGGAAGAGCTACGCTAACGCATTTATTTAAATCTGCCTATCCTGATTTCAGTGAATTCTGCCAAACTCATCTCCAGATGCAACCAGATACCATGTCAGAGGTATTATGGAATTTGTGGCTACCTTTGGGTATAAAAATAGCTTGGCAACGGCAAAAACTCGGTCGTCCCTTGATTCAAGGTATTTTAGGAGGACAAGGTACTGGCAAAACAACTATGTGTCAGGTTCTCTCCTTGATTCTCCGACACTTGGGATACCATGCCCTGAGTTTGTCTTTGGATGATTTGTACAAAACTTATCGCGATCGCCAAATTCTTCAACAGCAAGATCCACGATTGATTTGGCGCGGCCCGCCGGGAACTCACGATGTTGAGCTAGGTTTAACTGTACTCGATCGGATTCGCAACTGTGAACTGCCAGTAGCAGTTCCCCGCTTTGATAAATCAGCGCACGGTGGTGCTGGCGATCGCACTACTCCAGAAATCGTGGCGAATGCAGATATTGTCTTATTTGAAGGTTGGTTTGTAGGTGTGCAACCAATCGATCCTGCCGTTTTCGATCGCCCACCACCACCAATTTTTACAGCTGAGGATAAAGCATTTGCCCGTGACATGAATCATAAACTTTACGATTATTTACCACTGTGGCAAAGATTAGATAGCTTAATCGTGCTGTATCCCAAAGATTACCGCCTTTGTGTTGAGTGGCGCAAGCAGGCAGAACGGCAAATGATTGCTGCTGGCAAATCGGGAATGAGTGATTCAGAAATTGAGCAATTTGTCAATTATTTTTGGCTTTCTCTCCACCCAGAATTATTCATCAAGCCGTTGGTTGAATCGCCAAAATTAGTTGATTTGGTGATTGAGGTAAATTCCGACCACAGTTTTGGTGCTGTTTATAGACCAATACGGTTCAGTTAAGGTTTTGATCTACTCTTGAAATGATTAATTTGTCTTGGTGTCTTGGTGTCTTGGTGGTGAAAAAGATCATCTATAAACCACTAAGACACTAAGACACAAAGAGTACTAACACCAACTGTATTGGTTTATAAACCAAATCATATCAGGTTCAGGTGAACACTTATCATATTTGTCAGGGTCGGTAATCGGTAATGGGAAAAACCAATTACCAAGCTATAGTTCTAAATCCCATCAAGTGTTAGCAGCCAAAGCTTGATTAATATGGATTAACAAATCTTCCATTGATATTGATCTGGGTAAAATTTCGCTAGTAATTGCACCTGCGGCATTTTCTAATAGATTTTCTTCAGAAATATGAGGATTTAAACGCTGGTCGAGTATTAAAACAGGTGGTAATTTTACAGGTAACTGCCCTATTGTTTGTAGTGCTGAATATACTTCTTTTGTAATGTTGGATTCTCCCAAGCAAATGAGCAACAAATCAACACTTTCGTGATGAAGTTGTTGTAGCATTTCTGCCCAAGATCGACCCATTGTGGCTTTCAGTCCAGCAGTTTGCAGATACTGAATCAAAGCTTGGAACCACTCAGAACCGCGGGAGATAGTCAGAGGTTTTAAGTCTTGGGTAGAAAAAGAGGCATTTTCCTTGAGACTCAAATTTGCCAATGCAAAGTTTTCTTGTGAGCGATCGCCCTGCATGTGCTGACGCTTTGCTTCTGGTAAATCTGGCAATATTGCCAAATCTACAACCAAGATGCTAAGAGGACAGCAAATGCCTGCTGCTATTTGCAGTACTGACAATAGGGCCTCTATTTTCTTGTCGTTACTGTTGTCTGCGTGTGAATTCATTAAGCAAGGAAACACAGACAATCCTGCTATTTGGGAAGCTGTCTGCGTAGTTGCCACATCACAGGTAACGAGTGGTAGAGTTGCTAAACGAGGATGCTTGCTGAGTTTTTGTAAGTAAGTCCCTGATGCTGGCATTTCTGCATCCAGCAAGACTACATCGAACTGCCAAACCCTAGCCAACAATTCTGCCTGTTCTATATCATCCACTTCTATAACCCGGTGCTGTTGTAGCAATGGGTGGAAATCTACCAGGCAGTCCCCCTCAGGATTAACCAATCTGAGAATTCGCAGTGGGGTATGAATAGGAGAAGCTTCGCGTTCCGCTTCCTGCTGCTTTCCCTGCGGTATGGCACACAAACTTTCTAACAGCGGTGCTAAAAACTGATGTTCCACAGGCAAACTCAAGAAACCATCAGCGCGGTTGGCAAATGCTTGCTCTTTTTCGGCTCCTGTTGCTGTCACAATCACGGGAATTTGGCGTGTGGTAGCATCTGATTTGAGCAAGGTTAGTACATCCCAGCCCGAAAGCAGGGGTAGTAAAGGATTGAGGAATATCGCTTGCGGTTGCAAGCGTCGGGCTTTTTCTACTGCTTCGCATCCCGATCGCGCAATCACCACCCGATAACCCAAACCTGTAAGCTGTTCGGTCAAATCTTCAATATACCGGGCTACCCCCTCCACAACCAATACTAAGCTGTTAAGGTGATTTTGAGGAGGAGGGATGGAGGGAGTGGGGGAGGATGTAGAGACGCGCCATGGCGCGTCTGAGTGTGGGAGATAGCCTGGGGTTTTAATCCTAGGAGGGGAGGTAAGCGAAGATTGGCTATTTTCTCTCCCTCTGGCTTTCCCCCCTTCTCCCTCTCCAATTTTCTGGGGAGGACTTGGCGGTAACAATAAAGTAAACTGGCTGCCTTTGCCTTCACGAGATAAAAAGGTAACGTCGCCACCGTGGAGACGAGCGAGTGCCCTTGTTAACACCAATCCCAGTCCTGTACCCTCAAACTGGCGGGTAAGGGGATTTTCCAACTGTTGAAATTTTTGAAAGATTAAATGCTGTTGATGCTCAGGAATACCAATGCCTGTATCCCAAACTGTAAACGCAATCCAACCTTCCCAGCGATTGACTCGCAGCCCAATTTCACCACCTGTTTCGGTGAACTTAAAGGCATTGGAAAGTAGGTGTACTAGCATCTGGCGCAGGCGAAATTCATCTGCAACAATTTCCTCTAAACCTGGTTCAATTGTGAGACTGAATTGGTGTTCGTCTGATGTTGCGTGCGGTTGGTGAGAAATTGTGGTTCTGCGATTTTGAGCGTGGATAGCTTTTGCTTCACCGACAGCGCGATCGCAAACTGCACGAATTTTCACACTTGCTGGCATCAACTCCATTTGTCCCGTTTCCATGCGGGTCAAATCCAAAATATCATTCACCACACTCATGAGATGGCGTCCGCTTTGATGAATTAGTCCAGCATAACGGGCTTGACGCTCATTGAGTTCTCCTAACTGCTTATCTACGAGCAATCGTGATAACCCCAAAACTGCTGTCAGGGGAGTTTTTAATTCGTGGCTAATACACGCTAAAAACTCATCTTTTAACCGATTCAATTGGATTAAATCGGCATTTTTCGCCGCTAATTCTTTGCACAGTTGTTGCTGTTCGGTGACATCTGTAGCTAACATCAGCCACAAATCCGGATGAATTGCTGTGTCTGGCTGCGGACTTTCGATTTGCAAATCGGGACTATCTAGAGGAATTTTGGCAAATTGCCAAACTCGCTCTTGACCATTTTGCACTTCGACAACGCAGGTGCAAGTACCCTGTTGGCTATCTAAAAAGCAGCGGTTTTTACCAGAAGATAATTGTGGAGACTCCGGCAGGTTGTTGACATCAGCCAAAAGTTTGATAGATGTAGACTGCGCTTGGTAGTGATAGTCATTCTTGGTGGGATTGCCAACTGCTTTGGTAGTAGCGTATGCAGGATTTGTGACAATTGCGGGAGTAAGTATTGCTTCTACTTGTTGTCTGATTCCTTCTGGATCTTTTAATATTCCTAATTGCTGCCACCAAGCTGGATTTTGCGTTACTATCTCGCCTGTACCAGTTTGCAACATTAAAGGCCAAGGCAGCCTTTCCAACAACTGGATCAATGGCTGATGTCGCAATAGAGATGGATTTTCCGCTATTCCCTCTTTTGTTGACTTTGGAGCCATAGGTACTTTGCGGCGGCGGGATTTTACCTTGGGGGAAGCCACCCAAGCAGCTGGTTTGGAAGCATCATCGACTTCCCGGAGGATGGGGGAGTGCTTGCTTTCATCAGTTTGAATTTCCCCTCTCTGGTTCGCCCAAAATTGCAACAGGCGCGAACTATCTACAAGCCCGAAAAATTTTCCATCAGAGTCAATTAGTGCCCAATCTCGGTTATTATTATTTTGGTTTTTTTGCGATCGCAAAAACCAACCAAATTCTTCCACACCCCAAGCAGCTGGTACAGTTTGTATTGGTTCAACCAAACTCTGCAAATTCAAAGCTCTAGCTTTAGCGTTACCTGCTTGATTTGCTGCTAAAACTTGTGGTAGCAAACGAGCAGAATAAAGTACCCCAACGGGACTTTGTTGCTCATTCAACACTACCAGGCGATCGCACTGCTCTTGCTCGAAAATTTCCAGCACGATCTTCACAGTAGATGTTTCCAGGCAGCTGGGTACGGTGGTGATAAATTCATAAAGCGGGTACTTGAGCATTGACATAAGATTTTGGGGGTTATTCTTCATGTAGAAGCATCCAGCATCACCAAGCTACCAATCTAGTGATGATTTACACGCTTCCAGCTATATCCTCACCTGTGACAACTGCAACGCCTTGAACACAAGGAGCTTTACTCTTTAAGAGTTCGTTCCAGTGACAGCATTTGGTTGTGCTGCTTGAAAGTTCGAGGCTAACCACCCTACCCGACCGGAAGCCACCTTTTGGATAAGGCAGTTTATAACAGCGATCAGCCACCACCCACACCGAGAGCTTATGTCACCAGTATTTGGTGTTAAAACTCTACTTCGATAGCGACAGCTAAGACAATTATGGCTCCAAAGATTCGCTCTAGAACCTTTAGGAATTATAATGATTTAGAATGCGACAATCGTTTAACTTCGTTTAAGTATCTTATCAAGGAGTAAACTAGAAAAATCTATATTTCGGTAGATATAAAGTTGTCACTCAGAGATTCAAAGACACAGCCCAGAAAGTAAAATCTGTGTCAGCAAATCTTCACTCTAGTTCTAAAAGTCCCATTGACGAGCATTTACAACACATTCTTCCTCTGCATTTTCTCCTCCTCAAAAAACCACTAAGTACTTATTCTCAAGTAAATTTGTAACAGTTGTTAATAAGACTGTACAATTTGTTAAAACCCAGGGCAACCTACAGATAACTTCATAAAGTTACTCCACAACTACGTGAACTGGGAAATGGTTTGCTAGATTACCAAAATCTGCTAAATTCACCACTCTTAGTCAAGATTGTTAAGGAGGTAAATCTACAAAAAGTCTACATTTTATGTTTTCCTTAGAGATTCTTCAGCTAGATACTAGAAAAATCTTGATGGTGTCAACAAAGCAATCGATCGCGCCAAATGTTCTAGTGTGGATAAATGACGCAATTCACTTGACATTTGCCACTAATACCAATAAAAAAACCTTCCTTTACTGAAGGTCAAAATTAACTTTTTACTGAAGTGGTTGCAACAAACAAGAAAACAGAAACAATCCGAATTTACATATAGTTTGGATGCCAGCAGCGAAAATTTCAGCAAATGACAACAGCCGAGCAACAGGCATTTTTACAGGAACTAAAATCAGAGTACCGCAAAATTCTTATAAATTACTTTACCACAGACAAAACACTGCAAGAGAAAATTGATAAATTTATCAATGCAGTATTTTGTGCTAATATTCCTGTGCCGCAAATTATAGAAATTCACATGGAACTAATTGATGAGTTTTCCAAACAGCTAAAATTAGAAGGACGTAGCGACGAAGCATTGCTAGATTACCGCCTGACGTTGATCGATATTTTAGCTCACTTATGTGAATTGTATAGGCGATCGCTTCCTAAATAGAGTGATGTTATAGAAGTAAGCAAATGTTTTCGCGCCGGAAATACAAGAAATTAGAAGACCCAAACACCAAAAACTAAACTCTTCGTCTTTTTTATAAGTTAGGTTTATTTATTTTATAAGTTATGTTTATTTTAGCCCTGACTTACTAGCACTGTCAAACCTATTTAAATTGTTTCGATGTTAACGCTGCCCGACATTGCCACAAAGCTCAACTACATGTTGTTGTTTCATCTTCACCGGAAGCTTGTCGCTCTATGAATCAAGTACGAAAGACTTATGTTCTCAAGCTGTACGTGGCAGGGAACACCCCTAACTCTGTCAGAGCATTAAAAACACTTAAGAACATCTTAGAACAAGAATTTAAAGGAATTTATGCATTGAAAGTCATAGACGTACTAAAAAATCCGCAACTAGCAGAGGAAGATAAAATATTAGCCACACCGACATTATCTAAAATACTGCCTCCACCCGTTCGTAAAATTATTGGTGACTTATCAGATAGAGAAAGAGTACTGATTGGTTTAGATCTGCTATATGAAGAACTGATTGAGGAGGAGCAACTTCAAGAGTAGACCATAACACACAGAAAAAGTTAGGATTTAAACTTTAATTAATATAATAACTGGGTTAAATTCCCATTTGTGAAGTATAAAACAGCAATGAGAGAAAAAGACCAACCAGAGAAAAACAACGCACCCTTACTTGGGGGTGTAGAAAAAATTCGTACGATGATAGAAGGGTTTGACGATATTAGTCATGGTGGATTACCTGTAGGTAGAACTACCCTGGTCAGCGGTACCTCTGGAACTGGCAAAACTTTATTTTCTCTCCAGTTTCTTTACAATGGTATTAGCTATTTTGAAGAACCAGGTGTATTTGTCACCTTTGAAGAATCCCCCAATGATATCATCAAAAATGCCTGTATTTTTGGTTGGGATTTGCAACGCTTAATTAGCGAAGGAAAGTTATTTATCCTGGATGCATCTCCAGATCCAGAAGGACAAGATATTGTTGGTAACTTCGACCTTTCGGCACTAATTGAGCGCTTGCAATATGCGATTCGCAAATATAAAGCCAGAAGAGTTAGTATTGACTCAATCACAGCAGTATTTCAACAATATGAAGCGATAGGAGTAGTGCGGCGAGAAATTTTTCGCCTGGTAGCGCGACTCAAACAACTCAACGTCACCACCATCATCACTACAGAACGTACAGAAGAATATGGGCCAGTTGCCTGTTTTGGGGTAGAAGAATTTGTCTCCGATAATGTAGTAATAGTCCGCAACGTCTTAGAAGGAGAACGCCGCCGCCGCACCATTGAAATTCTCAAATTGCGCGGTACGACACATATGAAAGGCGAATATCCTTTCACAATTACTAATGAAGGGGTAAACATTTTCCCACTAGGGGCAATGCGGTTAACTCAAAGGTCTTCCAATGTACGAGTGTCTTCTGGAGTGAAAACCTTAGATGATATGTGTGGCGGTGGCTTCTTTAAAGATTCGATTATTTTGGCAACAGGAGCTACAGGTACAGGTAAAACATTATTAGTAAGCAAATTTCTGCAAAATGGCTGTAACAACAGCGAAAGAGCAATACTATTTGCCTATGAAGAATCACGTGCCCAATTGTCACGGAACGCTTACTCTTGGGGAATTAATTTTGAGGAATTAGAACGTCAAGGATTGCTGAAAATAATTTGTACCTATCCTGAATCTACTGGTTTAGAAGACCATCTGCAAATCATCAAATCAGAAATTGCTGAATTTAAACCATCTCGGATCGCCATAGATTCGCTCTCAGCCTTAGCGCGGGGTGTGAGTAATAATGCATTTCGGCAATTTGTGATTGGTGTCACTGGTTACGCTAAACAAGAAGAAATTACAGGTTTTTTCACGAATACAACTGACCAATTTATGGGGTCACATTCAATTACTGACTCTCATATTTCCACAATTACTGACACAATTTTGATGTTGCAGTATGTAGAAATTCGTGGAGAAATGTCACGGGCAATTAATGTATTTAAAATGCGCGGCTCTTGGCATGATAAGGGTATTCGCGAATACAACATTACAGCTGACGGGCCAGAAATTAAAGATTCTTTCCGTAATTACGAAAGAATTGTCAGCGGAGCGCCAACTCGCGTTAGTATCGATGAAAAGGCGGAATTATCGCGAATTGTCCAGAGTTTTCAAGACAAAGACAGTTCCGATTCTTCTAGTTAGCATCGTGTTATATTCTGTGGTGAAAAAACGGTTTGAAGCCGCTTAATTTTTGTGTGAGGGGATGCGGTGAAAGGACAGATCATATTACATAGTTTCTTGCCCAGTGTCACAGCAGCAGTATTAACTACTCAACCCGCTTGGGCGCAGCAGGTAGTCTCTCCCAGTTTTTCTGGTGCTACCCATAGTGGAAGTTTTGTAGGTGAAAACACAAAAATCCAATATGCTGCTGACGGCAAGAGTTTTGCAAGTGCGATCGCCCCAGCGGATGGGACGAACGGCAACAAGCAGCAGTTGAAGAGTAAAAACACTGGGGCGATAATCACCCAAGCAGTGGGTGTACCAATAGGAAAAATTTCTGGGAAAGATGAGGGAGCAAATTTCAGCTTGACACCAACCGCCCATCAAACCCAGCAATTAGAGGCGGTTGGCTTCAACTCGTTCGGCGTCTACAGTGCAGATTTACAGCCAGAAACAAAGCAAATTGCCACTTCAGGTGGTGCTGTATTTACAGCTGCCAATCAAGTAACTGTACCAGAAAAAAGTCGGGTAGAGCCTGCACCAGCCGATCTCATTACCCGGATCGACTCAACAAGTTCCCCTTCTGTTGTTCCTGCGAGCAAATCAGAAGACAGGATGAGTAGTGCGATCGCCCGCCAGCGATTAAAAACTCTATTAAAAAATAGAGTTATTCCTACTGCTACCTCCACAGCAAAAGTAATCTCCATTCCGGAACAGCCTTTGCCCGATTCTGCTTTTGAAATGCCAGTTGCAGTCAAGTCAAATCTTGACACAAAATTCTCACCATCTTTACAAAATATCGCCAAAGGTTCAGGAGCAGCAAAGCTGCTAGAAGTGCAAAATTGCTCGCAGTACATGACAGTAAACTTTGACTCACCTGCGTGCCTACAACAAAATCCCACGGATCTGTTGGTGCAAGCACCTTCCCCTACACCGACAGCGCCAACAACTCCCACAACTCCAACCATGCCTGTTACTCCTACACCAACAGCACCAGCAACTCCCACAACTCCAACCGCGCCTGGTGCTCCTAATCAAGTAGCGCCTGGTGTTCCCAGTCCCAGAGTGCCGGTTGTTTCTCCAACTCCAAAATCACCAGTCACACCTGCGCCTAATTACCTCAACCCCAACCCCAATCCCTTGCGATTTCCTACTAGACCAGACGAAGTCAGGCAGAAGGGAATACAACCGATTACTCTAGAACAGGCTGTAGAGCTAGCACAGCGTAATAATACGGATCTGCGGGTAGCTTTATTAGAACTAGAACGCGCTCGGGCTGCTGTGCGGGAAGCTCAAGCTGCTTTGTTTCCTACTCTTGATTTAAACGCTCAGATTAATCGTCAGCAATCTGCTTCTAGTCAGCTACAAGCTGAACGGTTAGAGCGAGCACAACGGGGTCTGCCAGAAGAACTTCGCGAGTCACCCTCAGATGAAGCCACTACGGCCTTCACAGGTACAGCACAACTGGTTTATAACCTTTATACTTCTGGGAGACGCTCAGCCAACATTGGCGCTGCTGAACAACAGGAACGTTTCCAAGAATTAGATGTTCTGCGTCGGTCTGAGGAAATTCGCCTCAATGTTGCTCAGAACTATTACGATCTGCAACAAGCAGATGAAAATGTACGCATTGCTGAGTCTGCTGTCAGAAATGCCGAAGTAACTTTGCGAGATGCACAAGCCTTAGAAAGGGCTGGTGTGGGTACGCAGTTTGATGTGCTGCGAGCGCAGGTAACTTTAGCAAACGCTCAACAAGATTTGAGTCAAGCTGTGTCCCAGCAAGTAACTGCCCGCAGTCGGTTAGCGACTACGTTGAATATACCAGGGTCTCTCAGTGTCAGTGCAGCAGACCCTGTAAGATTGGCGGGTCTTTGGAATCCGACCCTGGAAGAAACGATCGTGCTAGCCTATCAAAACCGTCCGGAACTACAACAGCGATTGGCAGAACGTAACATTAGCCAGCAGAGACGGCGTCTGGCGTTATCAGAGAAAGGGCCACAAGTAAGTTTAGTTGCCAGCTACAACCTGTTAGATCAGTTCGACGATCAATTTGGTGTTACAGACGGATATTCTTTGGGAGTGCAAGCTAGCCTGAATTTATTCGATGGAGGATCGGCAAGAGCGAGGGCAGATCAACAAACAGCTAATATCAAGATTGCTGAAACTCAATTTAGCGACACGCGCAATCAAATCCGCTTTCAGGTAGAACAAGCCTATGCTCAATTGAGAACTAGCTTGGATCAGGTGCAAACTGCCAATATTGCCTTAGAACAAGCCAGAGAAGCTTTACGTCTAGCGCGTTTGCGATTCCAGGCAGGTGTCGGCACTCAAACAGATGTCATCGCTGCCGAAAACGATCTGACAAGAGCAGAAGGCAATAGCGTCCAAGCAATTTTGGATTACAACCGCGCTTTAGCTACCCTACAACGGTCTGTCACCGCCAGAGGATTAGGCCGAGCTGGTAGTTAGCCCGTATTATTTGGGTAATTGATTGAGCAGAGGAGGGTTTCAATAACTAGTGCAGTGCGGCAAAAATAACTACGCACTAAAAAACTAAAAAGCTGACTATATAAGTTTTGCAACCCCTGCGGTTGGAAGTGTTGAGTATTGACACAGAAGTGGTAAGAAAAATGCTTGCCACTCAGTTTGTCTTGGTGCTTACTCTTGATGTTGTTCGATTTTCAACGGCGATCGCCGCAACAACACTTAAGCTCAAAATCTCGGCTATGGCGTTCACAATCACCCACTTTTCCCATACAAACAAGTTGCGCTCTCAAATGTAATGGTTCGAGATAATTTGCCTTGGCGCATTTGTGACAACACAAAACCGATTGTTAACGCTTAATTACACTGACTTTTATACTAACCCTCTCGGGGATGGCACCGCATCCCCAGTCATGCGATCGCATGACTAGGATAAATTTTTGATGCTCTTTTGCCCACATGAGAAATACAGCAACTGGGGAAGATTCGGCGGCGAAGTGGAGTGCGGGCGTGCGGGCTGCTACAATCGAGACTACCACCCACAAGTCTTCCTGCCCGTACCAGGCACCGCCGAATAAGGGCGCAGTGTTCCCCAGTTGCGTCAATGTTCCCAGTCCCGGTTTTTTGTTAACGATCGCTTGACTTTCAAGACAGTCGCTACAATTTAAGGTTTACTTTATAAATCATCTCTAAATAGAATCTGCTGAAGAAGTGCCAAAGCGATATCCTTTACCATAGACACTATGAATTAGAGGCGTTTCCCCAGTTAACTCAATTTTGCGTCGCAGCAAACGCATCAAAGCAGCAATGACATTACTACTAGGTTGTTCGTCATCTTGCCATAAATGTTGCATAATCTGAGCGTGAGTCAGCAGCTTGCCAGTATTTTCCATTAAATATTGCAGCAGTTGGCTCTCTTTTTCAGATAGTTCAATTATCCGTCCTTGTCGATATGCTACTTGGTTTTCTGGGTCGAGTTCTAGATCTGCTACCGTCAAGCGACCTGTGGGTGTACCAGGCGTCTCTCGACCAAAACGTCGCAACAAAGCCCGGACTCTTGCCAATAACTCCCGCAATTCAAAGGGTTTGACTAAATAGTCATCCGCACCAGCATCTAAACCTTCAACTCGGTCATCAAGAGTATCTTTGGCGGTGAGAAACAGTACTGGGGTGGTAACGCCTTGACGGCGCAATTCCTGACAAATCTCCAGTCCCGTTTTTCCAGGAAGCATCCAATCTAAAATCAATAAGTCATAATTGCCTGTTTGTGCCAACTGGCTACCACTTGTACCATCATAAGCAGCATCAACACTGTATCCCTCCCGAGTTAACACCCGACTCAAGGGGTCAGTCAGTTCAGTTTCATCGTCAACTACCAAAATTCGCATGCTCAGCCATCAGTTTTTAGCTATCAGCTTTCCTGTATTATTATCATGCTGACCGCTGACGCTATTTATGCTTACTGTTGCACTGCCAAAAGGTGAACTTCTCAAACATAGCATCAAACTTCTACAAACTGTAGGGTTTGATTTTAGTGCTTTTTTAGACTCAGGTAATCGGCAACTGCAAATTACTGATACCAATGGAAAAGCGAAAGGACTATTAGTAAGAGCGCAAGATGTGCCGGTTTACGTAGAGTATGGTCAGGCACAACTGGGTATTGTTGGTTACGATGTGCTGCGGGAAAAAAAGCCGCAAGTAGCACATTTGGTTGATTTAAGGTTTGGCTATTGTCGGATGTCGGTAGCGGTAAAGCAATCAAGTTCTTACCGATCGCCCTTAGATTTACCCGCACATGGTAGAGTTGCTTCTAAATATGTAAACTGTGCACGTGAATATTTCCACAGTCTGGATTTACCCGTGGAAATTGTACCGCTGTATGGTTCTGTGGAATTAGGGCCAATTACAGGCATGTCTGAGGCAATTGTAGATTTGGTTTCTACAGGGCGGACACTGCGCGAAAATGGTTTGATGGAAATTGCGACGCTGTATGAAAGTACGGCGCGGTTGATTGCCCATCCTTTGAGTTATCGCCTGAATACAGATAATCTTAGTGATGTGATTGATAAATTGCGCCAAGCGACATTGGCGGAGGTATAACACTGTATCCCTTTGTGCCTTGGTGTCTTAGTGGTTAATATGAGTTTGTTGTGAACCACCAAGACACAAAGATACTAAGTACAGCTTTGTCTAAAATCGCAGCGTTTTTAAACGCAGAGGCTCGCAGAGTCAGCGCAGAGGTTCGCAGAGTATTTCAGAATTGTATTCGCTATGAATTTATAAAATGTTGTACTAAGCAAAATCTTATTTGTACCACTCGTACTTTAACAAAGCTACAAAGCCTGCCAATGATATATAGTTGCTTGTTCAGATGCGTTTCAGATAGTTTACCCATCTACCGTTTCTAAGTTGGCAGACAGTACAAGAGCGATCGCAAAACATGAACAAGCGTAAGGTGCTTTATGGTTGTTATGGCGCGATCGCTCCAACTCAGCTTTTATCATACTGCTTACCCTTCAGATTAATGGCTTGTCCGTACATTTCTAAGAACTCTCGCATCATAACTGTTGGTAAAACTGAACTTGTACCGACACCTGCTCAAAACAGCCTTAACAAGCACCTCAGAGGGCTAAAGTTACCGTTTAGCGGTTGCAAGTAACCTTTGTAATTTCGCTGCAACGAGGTTGTTAGGCTGTGTCCATTAACCTTTCACATGCGTGTAAGAGCCGCTACCTTAGTCAGCTTATCTGTGTTCAATCCCTCTAATTCATCGAGATGTAGCCAACCCTCTTTGACTAACCTAGCAAAGACAAAGATGAGAACTGAATATCTGTAGTCGTACTTGCCATCTATCTCGTGTCTCCTTGCACTTAAGAAATCGTGTAACCGCCACATATCATCAAGCTCTGCAATCGTACTTGCTTTTGAGCGAACTTCCTCGATCAAAGCATTGATTTCTCGCTCATAAGCTTTCTCGAAGGCTTCTTGAGCTACCTTTTTCTCTGTCTTAGACCATTCAATGTCACTCACTTGCATCATTAACCCTACAATCTACGCGGTCACTTATTTTATGGGCTTACGCCATTTGCTCAGAATAAGGGAGCGCCCTTGATCGCAGAGCGCTCACACAATCATTCACGGTGTACTTACACTGAGCATTTCTCTAACGAAACTAGATTTGCAACTGGCTAAAAGATAGAATTCAGAGCATTTGGGCGATATAACATCGCCTCTCGAATATTAAAGTATCATGAAAGTTATAAAAAAATTAATAAAAATTTACATGCTTTTCAAAAAGGTCTCTTCGTCTAATGGCAGTCAGGATCAAATATATAGCTGTGTAATTGTGCGATCGCTCCGTGTTAATTCCTGTGATTGATTGAATGAATAAATACCTAAATCTTTGTGCCTTAGTGTCTTGGTGGTTAATATCAGCGTATTTCTTACCAACCAAGACACCAAGTAAAATGAAAATTGCTGCATCAAAAACTCTTGTTAATTATTCCCCGTAGTGTCCACCAGTCACCTTACCCCGGAAGACAATGTACTGATAAATGTTATAAAACAACATCACGGGAATCAGCGCACCAATGAAAATAATCATGAAGACAAGCGCACTGGGATCGGCGGCGGCTTCATAAATAGTGATTTCAGTAGGAATGATGTAGGGGAAAACAACCATTGCCAACCCAACAAATGTGAGCAAGAAAAGCAGAATTGTCCAGATAAAAGGCGCTCTTTCTCGTTTGCGAAACAGACTTCTAATTAGTAGCGAAATCAACAAAACTCCCAGTAAGGGAATCAGCGCAAATATGTAAACTTGCGGACGATGAAACAAACGTTCTCTGGCGTATTCGTAAAAGATCGGAGTGCCAATCGTAATCAAAATGGCTCCGATTAACGTTGTTACAGCCGCAATTTTGGCTGTTTTATAGTGGGTTTCCTGCAATTCGCCTGTAGTTTTCCAAATCAAGTAAGTTGAACCAATCAGGACGTAACCTTGAATCAGCGTCAAAGCCACCAATACAGTCTGCCAACTTAACCAATCCCAAGTCGTACCGATAAAGTGACCTGCTTCATCTACCTGAATTCCCTTTAGTACACCACCAAGAGCGAATCCTTGACCCAGTGCTGCCAAAAAACTCCCTGCACCAAAAGCGAAGTTCCAAAATAATTTGCGTTGGGCTTGTTCACGAAACTCAAATGCTACGGCACGAAAGATCAGCCCAAACACCATCAAGATGATTGGGATGTATAAGGCATTGAGGATTGTGCCATAGGCGAGGGGAAATGCTCCAAACAAACCGCCTCCCATGAGAACTAACCAGGTTTCGTTAGCATCCCAAACGTTACTCAAGCTGGTCATCAAAATGCTACGGCGTTCTTCGGTGGAAGCTGTCAGGGACAAGATTCCCACCCCTAAGTCAAACCCATCCAGCATGACATAGAGAAAAAGGAAAAGGGCTAAAATGCCGAACCAAACCTGTGGCAGAAAATAACTTAGCGTCTCCATATAACCTCCTATTGCTGTGCTTCTACGGGACGCTCATCTGGAACAAATTCACCAGGAGTCGTATCTACAGCGGGTTTGGTTTCCACACCCGGTATGGGCAGGTCTAGCCTGGGGCCCCTGCGGATAATGCGGCTACCAAAGTATAAAACAGCAATAAATAAAAGGCTGTAGACTACGGCAAAGCCAATTAAAGATGTTAAGACATTGGTTGCAGGCAGATGAGAAGCAGAATCAGCAGTGCGAACCAGCCCATACACTGTCCAAGGCTGTCTGCCTACACAGCGGACAATCCAGCCTGACTCTACCGCAATGTATCCCAAGGGCGCTGCAAAAATCCAGGCAAGCATTAACAGGCGCTGTTGGGCGATGTTTTCTGGGGAGAGTTTACCACGCAGCCACTGCAAGGTGCCGATCAGCATCAATCCTGCTAAAAAGAAGCCAATGGCAATCATGATGCGGAAGGAGTAGTAAATTAAACCTACTAGGTGCGGTCTATCCGGTGGTTGCCATTCCTTTAACCCGCGCACGGGTTCGGAAAGTTTTTGTTTAAATTCCAAAATGTAGCCAAGGGCACCAGGAATTGTGATTTCCCAGTCATTTTTGCCTGCTTTTTCATTGGGTAAAGCCACCAAACTCCAATCTGCTGCCTGTCCCGCAGGGGTTGTTTCCCATTGCGCTTCCATTGCTGCGAGTTTTGAGGGCTGATAGTGATATACTTGTTCACCACTTAAATGCCCTACGTATATCTGCAATGGTGCAACAGCGATCGCCGCTGCTAAGGCAATCTTAAAAGCTTTAGCAAAGAAAGCTGGTTGACGATTGTTAAAAATATACCAAGCACTAATCCCACCAATTACAAACAGTGAAGTTTCCAGCGTTGCAAGAAACATATGCGACACACTCACCGCCATGAACGGATTGAACATGGCCTGAAAGTAATCGTGAACGACAAACTTACCGTTTACCATTTCTCCACCCGCAGGAGTTTGCAACCACGAATTGGCTGTCAAAATCCAGAAAGTTGATAAATTAGCACCAACGGCAACCAAAATAGTTGAGATAAAGTGAATGATGGGATTAACACGCTCCCAACCAAACAACATAATGCCTAAAAAAGCAGCTTCTAGCATGAAAGCCCAGGAAGCCTCAAAACCGATGACGCTACCAAAAAAATTACCAACAGCTTCAGATAAAGGTGCCCAGTTTGTGCCAAACTGAAACTCCATCGGGATACCAGTTGCTACACCAACGCCAAAATTAAGCAGATAGAGTTTTGACCAAAAACGGGCATGGTAATAGTAATCTGGATTGCGGGTCTTTAGCCATATTCCTTCAACAATGGCTAGATAAATTGCCATACCTGTACTCAGCACAGGCCAAAGCATATGGAATATAGCTGTTAGCGCAAACTGCATGCGCGACAGCACCACGGTGTCAGACAAAAAATCCATAAATATTTCTCTTCACTGGTTGAACAACTTATGTGTCAGGATTGTCACTCACTACATAAGCAGTGAATACTTGTACTAGTGATAATTCTTTACAAAATTTTAATGTATGACTTGATGTCGTTAAAGTCGGGAAAGCGATCGCAGATATTAGATTTATTTGTATTCCGGCGTTGCTGAATCAAGATATGAATTTACAATTCACGGGTATGTAGAGACGTAGCATTGCTACGTCTCTACAATGATTTGGCATCGAACTACAAAAATGTATGCACACATAATTCAT